>DASVVF010000403.1:0-6703 GCA_036386695.1 Catenuloplanes sp.
CGTCATCGCGGGCGCTCGGAAACCTGGGCGTTGCGCAGACCACTCGAACCGTCGTACGCGGGCACTCTCACGTTCCCTTCCACCGTCTCGCGATATCCGAGGCCGAAGTCGGCTACCGCCGCACGGAAGAGTTGCACGCCCCTGGCTTCGGTGAGTGACCGCTGGAGTGCGGTGGGGTCACCGATGGCCACGACCTTGAAGGGCGGCGAGTAGAAACGTCCGTGTAGCAGCAGCGTATTGCCCACACAGCGTACCGCGGACGTTGAGATCACCCGGACGTTCATGATCGACATCGCCTCGGCCCCACCGGCCCAGAGGGCGTTGACGACCGCCTGTACGTCGCCCTGATGGACAACGAGATCGTCATTGCTGGGGTTGCCCCGGCGGTTGCCGTTCGTCAGCGCGGGCGCGTCGTCGAGCTCGACGGTGAGACCGGGCCCCTGCATCGCGGTGAAGCCGGCGCCGGACCGGTAGCCGTCGGCCCGCTGACGTTGTTCCTGGACCGACACGTCCGACCCGGCCAGCGCGTCGGTCTGCGCCTCGACCTCGGCCCGCAGTACGGCGGCCCGGCCCTCGCGCGCCTCGACGTTCTGCCGGCGTTGCTCGATGACCTGGGCGAACTCCGGTCGGCGATCCTCGCGCAGGGCGGTGCCGCCGGCCGTGGCGGCGGTGGTGGTGAACAGCAGCCCGGCGGCGAGCGCGATCAACGGCACTCCGGGTGACCAGCCGGTGCGCCGGCCACCGGAGCGGCCGGACCAGAACCCGGCGGCGGCCCGGCGCAGCACGAGCCGCCAAGAGGCGGCACCGGTGGTGTATTCCACGCCGGTTCCTCCCGTTCCGGCACGCGGGATCGCCAGGTTGTCCGGGTCTCTTCGGGCCCGGTGGGTGCCCCCGCGCGCAGCCTTGACTACGCTAGCTATCGAACATTATTCGCCAGAGGCCGGTGCCAGGTTGCCCCGGAACCGTCAAGGTGGGCTTGTTCGCCACTTGTTTCCCCCAGGAGAGCGCCGTGCCGAAGTCCCAGGTTCGCAAGAAGAAGGTCTACACCCCACCGGCGGAGATCCGTCCGGCGGCGACGGCGGCGGGATCGAGGAAGCCAAGTTCGATCTGGCTGCCGATCGCCGCCGTCAGCATGATCGTGTTCGGCATCGGTTGGCTGGTGGTCTACTACCTGTCGGCCACCAAGTACCCGGTCGCCGAGTGGAAGTACTGGAACCTGGCGGTCGGGTTCGCCCCGATGGTCGGCTCCCTGGCGCTGTTGTCCCGCTGGCGCTGAGCGCCAAGCCGCCCGGCGACAACCGCGCTGCGACAACGCGCGGGTACAGCCATGACGGGGGACTTATCCACAGGGTTATCCACAGTGTGGGTAACCTGTAGTTAACCCGCCACCGTCGGTATGGTCCCCAGCTCGGGGCCCTCTCCGGCGTCGGCGCGTTCCGTGCTGTCCACCTGGGCCGGTCGCGCGCCGGTCCGGCCGAATTCTCGTACTGCGACGCGGTTCACGTTACCCATGGGTAACCACCGGGCGTAGGCTGGTCGTTCCCGGCCCCCGGCCGCTCACCGCACACAGCAGTGCAGGAGGCACAACACACATGGGCAGCGTCCAGATCGTGACCACCGTCCTCGCGGCCGCCATCACCGTGGTGGCTGTCGTGCTGGCCACCCGTGCCGTCATGCGCATCGTCCAGGTCATCCGGCTCGGGCGGCCGGACCCGGAACGCTTCACCGACAAGGGCACCCGCGCCAAGACCATGCTGGTCGAGACCGCGGGACACACCCGGATGCTCAAGTGGACCGTGGTCGGCGCGGCGCACTGGTTCGTGATGGTGGCGTTCGTGGTGCTCTCCCTGCTGGTGCTGGAGGCGTACTTCGAGGTCGTCGATCCGCAGGGTGGCCTGCCGATCATCGGCGGCTGGACCCTGTACGGGTTGGTGACCGAGATCATCGCCGTGCTGGGCACGGTCGGGATCCTGGTTCTGATCGCCATCCGGCTGCGCAACCGGCCGACCCGCCCCGGCGGGCGGTCCCGGTTCACCGGCTCGACCATGTGGCAGGGCTACTTCGTCGAGTACATCGTGCTCACCGTGCTGATCCTGGGCTTCCTCATCCGCGGCTTCAAGGTGGCCACCGACCACTTCGAGTACCCGGCCTGGGCGACCCCGGTCAGCCACGCGGTCGGCGCGGTGCTGCCGGCGTGGGAAGACGGCACCAGCGTGGTGGCCATGTTGAAGATCATCGTCTCGATGAGCTGGTTGATCACCATCTCGCTCAACCCGACGATGGGCGTGGCCTGGCACCGGTTCACCGCGTTCTTCAACATCTTCTTCAAGCGGGACCCGTCAGTGCCGGCCGGCTCCGGGCTGGGTGCCCTGAAGCCGATGATGAGCGACGGCAAGCCACTCGACTTCGAGGAGGCGGACCCGGAGAAGGACCAGTTCGGTGTCGCCCAGGTCGAGCAGTTCACCTGGAAGGGCCTGCTCGACTTCACCACCTGCACCGAATGCGGTCGCTGCCAGTCACAGTGTCCGGCCTGGAACACCGGCAAGCCGCTCTCGCCCAAGTTGCTCATCCTGAGCCTGCGCGACAACGCCTACGCCAAGGCGCCGTACCTGCTGGCCGGCGGCGGCAAGGACCTGACCGGCGAGGAGAAGGCGACCGCGGCGCAGTTGGCGCACATGGACGTGCTGGCCCTGGCCGAAGCGCAGAAGCCGCTGATCGGCGGCGCCGAGGACGGCGGCATCATCGACCCCGACGTGCTCTGGTCCTGCACGACCTGCGGTGCCTGCGTCGAGCAGTGCCCGGTGGACATCGAGCACGTCGACCACATCGTCGACATGCGCCGCTACCAGGTGCTCATCGAATCGAGCTTCCCGGCCGAGGCCGGCGTCATGCTGCGCAACCTGGAGAACAAGGGCAACCCGTGGGGGGCGCCGCAGAACACCCGCGAGGACTGGACCAAGGGGCTGGACTTCGAGGTGCCCCGGGTCGGGGAGAAGGACGACTTCGAGTACCTGTTCTGGGTGGGCTGCGCCGGCGCCTTCGAGGACCGGGCCAAGAAGACCACCCGCGCGGTGGCCACGTTGCTGCACGAGGCCGGCGTCGACTTCGCGATCCTCGGTGAGGGCGAGACCTGTACGGGCGACCCGGCCCGCCGGATCGGCAACGAGTTCATCTTCCAGATGCTCGCCCAGCAGAACGTCGAGACCCTCAACGAAGCCGGGGTCAAGAAGATCGTCGCCACCTGCCCGCACTGCTTCAACACGCTGGGCAACGAATACGGTCAGCTCGGCGGCAACTTCGAGGTGGTCCACCACACCCAATTGCTGGCCCACCTGGTGGCCGCCGGCAAGCTCACCCCGGTGCAGCCGGTGGACGGCGGCGTCACGTACCACGACCCCTGCTACCTGGGCCGGCACAACCGGGTCTTCGACGCCCCCCGCGAGGTGCTGGCCGGCGCCGTCGGCGCCGGTTCGCAGGCCGGCGACGTCATCGAGATGCCCCGCAACCAGGAACGCTCCTTCTGCTGCGGCGCCGGCGGCGCCCGGATGTGGATGGAGGAGAAGATCGGCAAGCGGATCAACGTGGAGCGGGTCGAGGAGGCCCTGGCGACGGGTGCGAAGACGATCGCCGTGGGTTGCCCGTTCTGTTCCACCATGATCGGTGACGGGGTGACCGGTAAGGGCGAGTCGGAGAACGTCGAGGTGGTCGACGTGGCCACCGTCCTGCTGCGCTCGGTACGCCCGGACCCGACCGCCACCGCGGCGTCCACGCCTTCCTGATGCCCGGCGGCGGGTGCTGATGGGCGCCTGGGTCGCCGCCTACCTGGCCGAGCCAGCGACGCTGATCACGCTGGCCGTTCTGGTCACGCTGGCGGTGGTGCTGCACCGGCCACTGGCCCGCCGGGCCGGGTGGTCGCCGTGGCCCACCGGCGCCGCGCTGCTCACCCTGGCGGTGATCGGTGCCCTCACCCTGTTACCGGCTCCGGGACCGACACTCACCGACCCGACGTGGTCGGCACTGCCCGGTTGCGCGCGTGAACTCGCCAACCCGGTCGCCGCCTGGCGCGGGCTGATCGACCAGTACCGGGTCGAGCGGATCAGCAACACCCTGATGTTCATGCCGCTGACGTTCTTCGGGGTGCTGGCCACCCGCCGGCCCCGGCCGGTGGCGGTCGCCGGCATGCTGCTGCCGGTGGCCATCGAGACCGCCCAGGTGGTCCTGGTCGGGAGCCGCTCGTGCACCGCCGTCGACTGGTTGACCAACGCGCTCGGTGCCGCCCTGGGAGCGTTGACCGGTTGGCTGGTCCTGCGGCGCACCGGGGGGCGGGACTAGCCGCGGATTAGCCGACCCCGGTCCCGCGGCTGACCGGCCCGGCCACGATGAGATACCAGCGCGGCGGCTGCGCCACCGGTCCGGCAGAATGGGCTCCGAGATGGAACGATCATGGACGAGCTGATCCTGACCGCGGCGTTACCGCTGGTCGCCTTTGTGATGTTGACAGCTGGCAACGCGTTCTTCGTGGTGGCGGAGTTCGGCCTCGTGACGGTCGACCGGGCCGAGATAGCCCAGCGGGCCCAGAGCGGTGACCGGGCCGCCGCGACGGTGGACAAGGCGCTGCGCGAGCTGTCGTTCCAGCTTTCCGGGGCTCAACTCGGCATCACCATCACCGCGCTGCTGACCGGTTACCTCGCGGAGCCGGCGCTGTCCCGACTGTTCGACCCGGTGGTGCGCCCGTTGGCCGGCGAGGGCACCGACGCGGTGACCCATGTGCTGGCGCTGGCGCTGGCCACCCTGCTCTCCATGCTCTTCGGCGAGCTGGTCCCCAAGAACGCCGCGCTGGCCCGGCCGATGCGGGCCGCCCTGCTCACCGCGGGACCGATGCGCCGGTTCTCCGGGGCGTTCGGGTGGCTGATCCGGGGTCTCAACAACTCGGCCAACTGGGTGGTCCGGCGCCTCGGTGTGGAGCCGCAGGAGGAACTCGCCAGCGCCCGGTCCCCCGAGGAACTGGGGCTGCTCGCGGCGATCTCCGCCCGGGCCGGCGCCCTGCGCAGCGACACCGCGATGCTGCTGCAACGCACCATCCGGTTCGGTGACAAGCGGGCGGCGGAGGCGATGACGCCGCGCGTCGACGTGGTCGCCCTGAAGGCCACCGCGACCGTCGCCGAGCTGATCGCGGCCGCCCGGGAGACCGGCCGGACCCGCTTCCCGGTGTACGAGGACACCTTGGACCTGGTCACCGGGGTGGCCGGGGTGTCGGACGCGTTGGGTGTGCCGCCGAGCCGGCGGGCCACCACGACGGTGGCCGCGGTGGCCCGCGAGCCGGTGTACGTGCCGGAGAGCCTCGACCTGGACGGTGTCCTCGCCGCCCTGCGGGCGGCCGGCGCCGACCTGGCCATCGTGGTCGACGAGTACGGCGGCACCGACGGCGTGGTCACCGTGGAGGACCTGATCGAGGAACTGGTCGGCGAGATCGCCGACGAGCACGACGTCGATGAGCCCGGCACCGTGCAGGACACCGAACTCACCGCCCCGGGCGGCGAGCGGACGCACCTGGTGGACGGTGTCCTGCGGGCCGACGAACTCGCCGAGCAGACCGGTTTCCGGCTACCGGACGGGCCGTACGAGACGTTGGCCGGGTTCCTGATGGCCCGGCTGGGACACATCCCGGTCGCCGGCGAGACGGTCGAGGAGCACGGGTGGGAGTTCACTGTCGTCGAGGTGGAGCGGCACCGGGTCGAGCAGGTGCGGGTCGCCGCCCCGGAGGAGCCGGACGATGACTGACCTGATCGTGACCGTCGTCCTGCTGGCCGGCAACGCGTTCTTCGTGGGCAGTGAGTTCGCCCTGATCGCGTCGCGCCGTACCGTGATCGAGCCGTTGGTGGCGACCTCCAAGCGGGCCCGCTGGGCCCTGTCGGCGATGAACCAGATCCCACTGATGATCGCCGGCGCGCAGTTGGGCATCACCGTGTGTTCGCTGGGTCTGGGGGCCATCGCCGAGCCGGCGCTGGCGCACCTGCTGGAGGTGCCGTTCGCCGCCGCCGGCCTGCCGGAGGGCGCGATCCACCCGGTGGCCTTCGTCATCGCGCTCGGGTTCGTGGTGTTCCTGCATACGGTCCTCGGCGAGATGGTGCCGAAGAACATCACCCTGGCCGGTCCGGAGGTCTCCGCGCTGTGGCTGGGCCCGGCGATGCTGGGGTTCTGCGTGGCCACCAAGCCGCTGCTGGCGGCGATGCGGTGGGCGTCGCGCCAGCTGCTGCGGATCTGGGGGATCGAGGCGACCGAGGCGGTCAAGTCGGTGTTCACCGCCGAGGAGCTGGTCGGGTTGGTGTCGCAGGCGCGCTCGGAGGGTCTGCTCGGCTCCGAGCAGCACGCGCGGATCACCGGTGCCCTGGCACTGCACCAGCGCACCGCCGCGGATGCCCTGCAGCCGTGGTCCCGGGTCACCACCGTCGCCGAGGACGTCTCGCCGGCCTCGCTGGAGGTGCTGGCCACCCGCACCGGCCGGTCGCGCTTTCCGGTGGTCCAGCGCAGTACCCGCCGGGTCCTCGGCTTCGTCCACATCAAGGACGTGCTGGGGTACGAGGGCAGCGCCCGCCGGGCGCCGATCCAGCCCGACGTGCTGCGTCCGCTGGCGGTGGTGCCGCCGGGGCGCAGCCTGGCCGATCTGTTGTTGGCGATGCGTCGCGAGCGCCGGCACATCGTT
>DASVVF010000404.1:0-6227 GCA_036386695.1 Catenuloplanes sp.
ACCGGGGACTGGCTCACCGATCCGGTCGTCACCGTCCGGCGCGACGGCACCGAGGTGACCACGGTCGTCGAAGGGCGGGCGTTGTCCCTGCTGCCCGGCATGACGTTCGAGGTGAGCCAGCGGGCCCACGGCACCGTGGAGCGCTTCACCACCGAGGAGAACGGCCCATGAGCGGCGACCGTGGCTCGGTGTCGGTGGAGGTGGCCATGCTCACCCCCGCTTTCCTGCTGCTCGTCGCGCTGGCGGCGGTGACCGGGCGGACCGCCATCGCGCAGAACGCCATCGACCTGGCCGCGCACGACGCCGCCCGCGCGGCGTCGATCTCCCGCACCGCGGGCACGGCCCGGCGCGCCGGTGAGGCCGCCGCATTGGACACCCTGCGCGCGCAGGGACTGGCCTGCGTACCCCGGGTCACCGTGGACACCAGCGGTTTCGCCACCCCGGTCGGGTCGCCGGCCGCCGTGCGGGTCGTCGTGGACTGCGTCGTGTCCTTCACCGATCTCGCGCTGCCGGGTGTGCCGGGCAGCCGGGAGCTCAGCGCCGACTTCACCTCGCCGATCGACCGCTACCGGGGTCGGCGATGACCGCCGCCAGGTGGCGGTTGCGGACCACGATCAAACTCCGCGGGTACGGGTCGATATCCGGGCTGGCGTCGAAGGCCGTCGCCGGGTCGGTGGGCAGGACGGTGGTCAGCACGAAACCGGGCACGTCGGGGAGCGTACGGGACGCCCGCTGGCCGTCGGGGGCGGATGACACCGGTCGGGTCAGCGTCTTCCTGGCCATCGCACTGACCGCGGTGATCATTATCATCGGCCTGGCGTACGACGGCGCCGGCCGGTTCCGCACCATGCAGCGGGCCGACAACCTGGCCGCCGAGGCCGCCCGTGCCGCCGGCCAGGCCATCGTGCTGCCGCAGGCGGTGATGGGTGGCCCCAAGGTCATCGATCCGGAAGAGGCGCGGCTGGCCGCCCACGCCTACCTGCGGTCCGCCGGGGTGACCGGCCGGGTCGAAGTGATCGAGCCCGACCGGCTCCGGGTCGTGGTCGACCTGTCCTACCGCCCGGCGATGCTGGGCATCATCGGGTTCCAGCGGATAGCCGTCACCGGCAGCGCCACCGCCGTGCTGGTGACGGGTTAGGGGAGGAGAGCGCCATGCCGGCTCAGCAGGTGCCGCCCACCCGGCGGCTCGGCCGGCTGGTCGCCGGCCTGGCAGCCCTCGTCGGCATCACCGTGCTGCTGGTCGGCGCCCCGCTGGCCCTGGTCACGTTCGCCGGCAACCCGTTGCCGGATCACCTGCCCACCGTGGCCGAGGTCACCGGCGCGCTGACCCGCCGCGACGATGGACAGCTCTTCCTGCGGGTGCTGGCGGTGCTCGGTTGGGCGGGTTGGGCGACGTTCGCCCTGTCGGTGCTGGTCGAGATACCGGCCCGGGTGCTGCGGCTGCCCACCCCCCGGCTGCCCGGGCTGGGCACCCAGCAGCGGCTCGCCGGTGCGCTGGTCGCCGGCGCCATGCTGCTCGTCACCGCCGGCACCCCGGCCTCGGCGGCGACCCCGGCGTCCACCAGCAGTACGACGACCCCGGGTGCCGCCCCGACCTGGGGGGCCACCTCAGCCCCGGGCGCGGTCTCGCCGTGGGGTGCCGGGACCGCGGCGACCGGTCCGGACACCGCGGCCGGGGGTTTGCCGGCGCCCGGGGGTTCGGCGGCGGCCCGGGACGCCTCGGTGGAGGCGACGAGTGGCCCGGTCTACCGGGTGCGGCGCGGCGACTACCTCGGCCACGTCGCCGACCGCTACCTCGGCGACTTTGAGCGGTACCGGGAACTAGCGAAGATCAACAAGCTGCGCAATCCCGACCGGATCCTGCCGGGACAGCGGATCCGGCTCCCCGCCGAGGCCCGCGACGCGGGCCCCCGCGAGCATGCCACCGGTTCCGCCCGGGGGGCCGTGTCGGACCGCGTCCCCTCGGGCCGACTGCCGGCCGAGGCCGACCGGGACGAGGTGCCCAGTGGGCCGTTCGACCCGGAGGCGTTCACCGCCTCGGCGGCCGCGGCGGCGGCGGTCGGCACCGGTGGTCAGGGGGCCGCTGATCCCGGGCCGGCGACGGAGAACCGGGGTCGTCTGGCGCTGGCCCTGGCCGCGGTGCTGGCCGCGGCGGGCATGGTGGGTGCGCAGGTGGCGGTGCTGTTGGGTCTGCGGCGCCGACGCGCGCCCGAGGGCGCCCCGACCGAACCCGCCGGCGCCCCGACCGAGCCACCCGGGCCCGGACAGCGTTGATCCTGGTTGCCTGGGCACTGTGAGCGGCCCGGGCAACCAGGATCGCGGTGCGCGACTACATCTCCAGGAGGTGGTCGAGGAAGTCGCGGTAGCTGCGGATCAGGATCCTCAGCTCCTCGGTGTCGGTGCCGGCCGTACCCAGCCGTTGCTTCTGCTCGCGCAGGGCGGTGGTGAGGGTGTCGACGGCCTCGTCGATCAGTCCGCTGGCCTCCTCGGCGGCGCCCCGGGGGTCATCGATGAAACGCAGCTGGACGTCGCGCCACCGGTCCCGGATCTGGTGCGTCTGGTCGTCGGCGAACAGCGGGGCCATCGCCGCCAGGGGCGCCGTGCCGGGCAGTTGGCTGGTCGCTACCGGGGCGGTGCCGATGGCGGTGTCCCCACCGCCGAAAAAGCCGGCGGACTCGACCGCCGGCGAGTCGGACCCGGTCTGGTCCGGCCCGGTCTGGTCGGGCCCGGTCTGGTCGGGCCCGGTCTGGTCCGGCCCGGTCTGGTCCGGCCCGGTGTCGGTCCGGTCGGTCCGGTCGCTGTGGGCGGCGGGGGCGTCCGAGGTGTCGTGCTTCGCGCTGTGCGGCTCCCGCCCGGTGTCCGCGAGCCCGCCGGCGGTGTCGCCGGACGCGGCGTCGGCGTCATCGGTGCGACCGGCGCCCGGGTGGTTGGCGCCCGGTCGGTCGTCGGCGCCGTCCGGGTCGGTGTCCGGGCGCCCGTCGCCATCCCCCCGCCGCGCCTCGTCGCGGTCCACGCCGGCCATGGCGGAGGCGGCGACCGCCCCGCCGACCGTGCCCGCCCCGAAGGCGGTGGGCTGTGGTGCCGGCTCGTGGAAGGCGAAGTCGTCGTCGCGGTGCTCGGCCTGCTGGTCGTCGGCCCGCTCGGCGACCGTCCGCTCGGCGTCGGTGCCGAAGAACGGTTCGGCTACCGCGCCGGAGGGTTGCGGCTCCGCGCGGTCGGCGTCGGCGCCGCGATCGGTCGGGTCGTCGAAGGTGTCGCCGTGGTGTCCCGCCGTGGTCGAGCGGGGGTCGTCGTCAGTGGACCGGGCGTCGGACGGTGCGGCGGGCGGGTACCCCGACCCGGATTGCGGTTCGGGGTCCATCGGGTCCGAGGCCTGGCGCTGGGTCGGAGCCGGATTGGTGTCGGTCTTCTCGGGGGGGTCGCTGAAGAAGCGCATGGCGTACCTCTCCTCACCGGTTGTTCGTGGTGTCGGGCGTCGGGTGCGCGGCGTTGCCGTGCGGGCGGACCGGGTCCTCGCCGAGCAGGTCCGCGAAGAGCGCCCGGTAGTGCACCAGGGCCTGCCGTAGTTCCTCGGTGGTGGCCTCGCCACGCGCGTTGCGCTGGCTGATCTCGTGGGCGTCGCGGTAGTGCCCGAGCGTCGCGGCGTGTTCGACGGACAGGTGGGCCAGCCGTTCGTCGTAGTCGTCGGTGGGGTAGCCGCGTTCGGCGATGAGCCGAGTGACCAGCTCGTCGGCCGTGCCGACGGCTTCGGTGGGGGAGTCGACGAAGCGGACCTGGACTTCCTCCCACGCGGCGGCGTACTGGGTACGGGCGGCGGCCGACAGTGGGGTGAGTTCCAGTTCGGCGTGCCGGCGTTCCCGGTCGCGCAGCTCGCGTTCGGCGGCACCGCGGTTGTCCTGCTGGGCGACGACCCGGTCGTACTCGGGTCCGAACTTCTTCTGCAGGGACCGGCGCCGGGCCGACCGCCAGATGACCAGCGCGACCAGCACGATGACGACGCCGACGATGGCGATGGTGAGGATTGGCGTGACTGACATGGCATTCCTCCTTTGCCGTCGGTATTCCCGCTCGGCGCCGGTAACCAATCCAAAGCCGTCGTACTTCTTCGGGGACATCCCGCCGGGTCCGCCGACAGCTGGCAGGATCGGAGGTACGGAAGAGCCGCACCAAACTTGACTCATTCCAAAAAATGGCGTTGAGTTGGGGAGTGCCGGTGTCCGACGACGAACGCTTGCGAGCAGCCGGGCTGCGGGTGACCCAGCCCCGGCTGGCGGTGCTCGACGCGGTCCGCACCGGCGGCCACCTCGACGCCGACGCGGTGTCCCGGCAGGCGCGGGCCAGCCTCGGGCGGCTGTCCCGCCAAGCGGTCTACGACATCCTGCAGGCGTTCCTGCGGGCCGGTCTGATCCGCCGCGTCCCGGCGACCGGCGCCGCCGCGCGTTTCGAACTGCGCACCACCGGTCACCACCACCTCGTCTGCCGGGGGTGCGGGGTGACGGTCGACGTCGACCGGGCCCCCGGCCCGGCGCCCTGCCTCGATCCCGGGCAGTCCACCTTCCTGGTGGACGAGACGGCAGTCACGTTCTGGGGTCGCTGCCCCGACTGCCGCGACCAGCACCAGCACCACCAAGGAGGAAACCAGTGAGCAATCCCGAATCCGGCAAGCCCGTTCTCACCACCCGTCAGGGTCACCCGGTGCAGAACAACCAGCAGCAGCGCACGGTCGGCCCACGCGGACCGGCGACGCTGGAGAACTACCACTTCCTGGAGAAGATCAGCCACTTCGACCGGGAACGGATCCCCGAGCGGGTCGTGCACGCCCGCGGCTTCGTCGCGCACGGCGAGTTCGAGGCGTACGGCACCATCGGCGACCAGCCCGCCTCGACGTACACCCGGGCCAAGCTGTTCCAGGAACGCGGCAAGAAGACCCCGCTGACGATCCGCTTCTCCACCGTCATCGGCGGCCGCGACTCGTCCGAGGCCACCCGGGACCCGCGCGGTTTCGCGGTGAAGTTCCGCACCGAGGACGGCAACTGGGACGTCGTCGGCAACAACCTGCAGGTCTTCTTCATCCGCGACGCGATCAAGTTCCCCGACGTGATCCACTCGCTCAAGCCCGACCCGGTGACCTTCCGCCAGGAGCCCAACCGGATCTTCGACTTCATGTCGAGCACGCCCGAGTCGATGCACATGCTCACCTGGCTGTTCTCCCCGTACGGGATCCCGAAGAACTACCGCACGATGCGCGGCTCCGGGGTGAACACGTACCGCTTCGTCAGCGCCGCCGGTGAGGGTGTCCTGGTCAAGTTCCACTGGCTGACCCAGCAGGGCGAGCACAACCTCACCGAGGCGCAGGCCGCCGAGATCCAGGCCACCGAACTCGGCCACGCCTCCAAGGACCTGTACGAGGCGATCGAGCGCGGCGAGTTCCCGCAGTGGGAGCTCAACGTGCAGATCATGAGCGACGAGGAGCACCCGGAGCTGGACTTCGACCCGCTCGACGACACGAAGATCTGGCCGCGGGAGGACTTCCCGTACCTGCCGGTCGGGATGATGACGCTCAACCGCAACATCACCGACCACCACAACGAGAACGAGCAGATCGCCTTCGGCACCGGCGTCCTGGTCGACGGCATCGACTTCTCCGACGACAAGATGCTGGTCGGCCGCACGTTCTCCTACTCGGACACCCAGCGTTACCGGGTCGGCCCGAACTACCTGCAGCTGCCGGTCAACCGACCCCGCGAGGACGTGCTGGTCAGCACCAACCAGGGCGGCGGGCAGATGTCGTACGGCGTCGACAACCGGGGCGGCAACCCGCACATCAACTTCGAACCGTCCTCGGTGGCCGGCCTGGGGGAGGCCGACGACTCGTACCGTGAGTACCGACCGTTCGTCTCGGGCCAGATCATGAAGGCCCCGCTGGAGAAGCAGAACAACTACGGGCAGGCCGGTCGACGCTACCGGGAGATGGACGACTGGGAGCGCGACGACCTCATCGCGAACCTGACCGGGTTGCTGTCGCAGTGCGACAAGCACATCCAGGAGAAGATGGTCTGGCACTTCGCGCAGTGCGACGAGGACTACGGCCGCCGGGTCGCCGACGGCCTCGGGATCGCCGTGTCCTGACCCACCCGCACCGCCGCTGCCCCGGGATCGGTCCACCGACCCGGGGCAGCGCCGTCTTCGCTGCGGCTGCGGCTGCGGCTGCGGCTGCGGCTGCGGCT
>DASVVF010000405.1:0-6762 GCA_036386695.1 Catenuloplanes sp.
CATTGTCCCCCCTGCTGTCCTCTCTGCTCACCGCCGCCGGCGGTGTACTCGCCGGCCTTGCCCTCGCCGGCGCGCTGCTGTGGCACCAACACCGCGCGCTGCGGCGGGCCCGGTACGACGCCACCCACGACGACCTCACCGGCCTGGCGAACCGCCGGGCCGTGCTGGCACACCTCACCGCCCGCCAGCACCGATCCCAACCCACCGGCGTGGTGCTGCTCGACCTCGACCGGTTCAAGGTCATCAACGACACGTTCAGCCACGACGACGGCAACGACGTCCTCGCCCAGGTCGCCGAGCGCCTCGCCCGGCTTCCCGGCGCTCGCCCTGGCCTGGCCGCACGGCTGTCCGGCGACGAGTTCCTCCTGATCGTGCACGGCGACGCCGGCGCGACCCGCCTCGCCGCCAACGCCGCATGGCAGGCCATCGCCCGCGCCCCGATCCGCGTCGGCGAACACCGGATTCCACTCACCGCCAGCGTCGGCCTGGCCATGACCCGCCTCGGCATCAGCGCCACCGAGCTGATCCACCACGCCGACCTGGCCATGTACCGGGCCAAGACCACCGGCGTCGCGGTCTGCGCCTACACCCCGAGCACCGACGAAACACACCGGCCCGGCCCCCGCTACCGCAGCCGCTCCAACCCGCCGGGCCCGCCCGAAAGGGTGCCTGCCGCCCGCGACGCACGGCGACGGACCGGCGAACCCCGACCACCTCAACGCCAAGGAGAACCGTGACGCTCACCCCTGAACCCACCCCGGTCCCGGCGACGGCCGACCAGCCGCAATACCCGCAGGTGCAGGTCCAACTGTCCGGCGATGACGGCAACGCCCACGTCATCATCGCCGACGTCACCGCCGCGCTACGCCGCCAGGTGGACAAGGCCGCCGCCGACGCGTTCGCCACCACCGCCCTCGACTGCGGCTCCTACGACGAACTGCCGCGCCTGGCCATGCGAACCGTGCACGTCAGCTGACACCGGCGTGCGACCGGAAAGCCGTTGCTCACCACCCCCGGCAACGGCTGGCCGGGCCGGCGACGCGTTGATCCACCGACATCACGACCTGGAACATGCGCCCCGTCGGCGGTTGATCCCGCCGGACGTTCGTCGGCGCGACTTGATCGCGTCGCGAATCCACGCGGATGGCGTTCCCTCCGCGCCGTCGACTACCGGTGGCGTTCCGTCTTCCGTGCGGCGGGCCGGCCACTGATCTCGATTCGCCGTCAGCGCCGCCGGACCTACCAGCTGAGCAAGAACCAGGCACTCCGACGGTCCAACTGACGGCGTTGCCTGGGTGCCCGCCCGCACCACAGCCCGCCAACACGGCGGATCGAACACTAGGAGGAACACATCATGGCGACAACGCTACAAGACCGGTTCTTCGCCGCGCTGGACGAGCGTGCGACGGCAGCCGGCTTTGAGGTGCTGACACAGTTCACGTATGTAAACACGGGCACAGCTGAGATCGTGGCGACCGGTGGATTCGCCTCCGCCCTGTCGTTCACGTTCCATTTCCAGACCGGACACAACGTGTTCGAGGCGCAGGTGCCCGTGTGGGGCGGCAGCAACCCCCGCATGGAGATCGCCCGAGGTGCCGCCGACATCGGCACCGTCATCGACAAAATCATGGTCGTGGCCACACGCCAGGCCGGCAAGGGCGACCCCAGGCCGACCACGCTGGATGGCGCGACGTCTGGCACGTAGCGCTGCAAGCGCACCGACAACCGCCTTGCCCAACCAAGCCTCCCGACCGCGGCGGCGGCGCAGCCACCACAGGTGAGCGACAACCAGCGCCCGATCTGCCCGCGATGCGCGCATCAGGCACCACAACGATACGAACGGAGTACCCGATGAACCTAGGCAATCCCGATCACACCTCGCTGCCCTCACCCACCGCAGCCGGTTGCACCGGCGTGGATCTGAGTTACCTACACCCTGACCGGATCCGCATCGGTGGCACCGGCGTGTTCGCCGGTGACTGGGCCTGGACCAACCCCGACAACGGCGAGCCGCGGATCCCGGTCGGCTTCGTCGGCGTCCTGGTCGACTGGTGGAACGGCTTCGCCGTGTTCGGCTGCACCCGCGAGGTCGCCGAGGCCATCGTCGCCGACCAGGAACACCGACGCGAGACCGAACGCCTCCGCTACGCCGGCGAACTCCAGTCCGACGACGATCTGCGTCAGGCGTTGGACGAGCTGTGGACCCCGATGTACTTCGACGGCGACGAGATCGTCGTTGACGAACGGGCCACGTACGGCGAAGAGGGGCTATCGCGTATCGCCCCCGACGACGACGGCCGTTACATCGTCAACGGTTGGCGATGGACCTGGCAGGCCGTACATCCCGCCTCGTGTGACCGCATCGTCGGGAAGGTCCCCCCACCGGGACAGCACCAGGAATACGTGCTGCTCACCCACACCGGCATGCGGGTGCCCCACGACCGGGTCCGGGTCGCCGGTCTGCGGCATCACCCCACCGGTAACGGCGTCGCGTTGACCGCGCTGGTGCACCTCGATGACACGCTGGTCGGCACCATCCGCAACAGCGGCGACGGCGGCCCGACCGAGTACCACTGCGCCAGCTCCAGCGCCTTCAACGCGCTGCACCTGCAGCAGTACGTCGCCGCCTGCCGCCTGCGCGGCGCCTCCTGCGCCACCGCGGACGTCCTCGAGGCATTGGTCCACGAGCACGAGATGAGCACCGTGATCAACGGCGGGGTCGGTCAGGGCGCCGCCGTGGTGCGGCTGCTCGACAAGCACGGCGACGAACTGGCCACGCTCACCGCGGCGCCCGCCCCGAGCGACCGCTTCGAACGCGACGCGCTCGTCCACCGGGTCAGGACCGAACACCAGGACGCCGACGGGGTCCTCTGGCAGATCTGGTCCGGCTCCGGCTGGAAGCACCTGTGCACCGCCGCACCGCTGACCCAGCCGCGCCACCCGCTGCGGGACACCAAGCCGAATCGCGACTGAGCCACACCGCAGTCACGGGACGCGCGGAGAACCTAGCGACCCGATCACCGCAGCACCCTGATCCGTGAAGGGAACGGCGCACCACCATGACCACCAATCTGTACTTCGACCTCACCCAGACCCTGCGGTTGGCCGAGCACGCCGCCGCCGCACCCGCACACCACCTGTCCTTCACCGAACACCACGACGGCCGCACCTGCCCCGGTGCGCTGGAATGGGTCGCCGACTGGGGCACCTACCTCATGTCGGGAGGCCGGCCAGGACTACTCGTCGAGCCCGCCGACCCCGCCAGCGCCAACGTCGTGGTCTACGCCGAAGGCTGGGGCCCAGAGAGCAACCGCCGAGCCCTGGCCGACACCGACGTCGGCGGCGACGACTTCGTCGAACACCTGCACCTCAGCGAGGCGGCGCCCGGCGAACCGTCGCTGCTCGACCTGCTCCGTACCGGCGTGGCCACCGGCTACCGCTACTTCCTGCTGCGCATCACCGGCGACGACTTCGCCTACGGGCTGTCCCGCACCGTGCCGAGCGACCGGTAACCGACACCGCAGCATCGCCCACCGGGACCCCGCCGCAACCACGCGGCGGGGTCCTTGCGCACCTGTCCACCCAACCCCGACCTGATGGGAGACCGAGCCCGTGTTGTCGTTCGACACCACCCACGCCCTGACCAGTTGCCTGTTGACCGCCGAGGCCAGCGCCCCGACCAGCCGGTGGGATAACCCACCGACCTTGCTGCTCATCCAGGACCGCCCCATCGATGTCGTCCGTTCCGCCCAGCGCGAAACGCGCACCGTCCAGATTCCCCTGTTCGGCGACGGGCAACGCGGCCTACCGGCGATGCTGCACGAGCTCGCCAACGCCCTGACCGGCAGCGCCACCACCGTCGCCGTGGACCACGACATCGACCTCAAACTGCTCGGCGGGCTGCTCAACGACCCCGGGCTTCGCCTGCTGGCCTGGGCAGTGCGCTACGACGACCTACTGGCCCAGCCCGACGCGCTCGACCGCGTCCGGCGCATCGACGCCGTCGACGTCGACGGGCGGGTCTACCACCTCACCCGCCTGCACCAGGAGGCCCACCCCGTCGTGCTCATCGACGAGCAGCCGGACCCCGACCACTTGCCCGCCACCCAACCCGCCCTGGCGGCCCTCATCGCCGCGACCACCATCACCGCGTCGCAGAAGGCTTCGGCATGAACGACAACCCCTCACCCCAGCCGGCCCGCAACCCTGACGGGGCCGCTGCCGCGGTGCAACTGCGCCGACTGCGGCGACTCATCCGCCAACAGCTCGCCGGCGCGGTCACCGAGGAACGCCTCGACATCGACCTGGCCAACGGCATCCTCGACACCGTCGGTCTACCGAACCTGCAGAGAATCTGGACGGTCCGGATCGGCTTGCCGTTCGTCTGCGAGGTCAGCGCGGCGAGCCACGACGACGCGTTCGACGCCGCCGAGGACCAAATCGAAGCCGCACTGACCAACGCCGGCATCCCCATGGATGTCGACTGGGAGCGCCGCGAGCGCGACGAGGCAACCCCAGGCCTGATCGACCACCATGGCCTCGCCGCCGACGACGACACCAATGACCGGCCTGCGCCTCCCGTAGAGGATCCACCAGGAAGCGGTCGGTTCGACGCCCCTGACGCTCCACACCCGGAAAGGTCGGGCCTCCCATTCGTCGTCGAGTTGGAGTACCCCTCCAGCGGAGAACGCTCGCTGTACGGCCCGGTGCCGCACATCGACGCCGCGCAAGGCCTTGCAACCCGCCTCCGAGACAAAGTGACCAACCCCGACGGCGACGCCGACGCCGACGCCGCACCGATCGTGTCGACCGTCGTGATCAACCCGCCTTCGCTGGATCACCTGATCCCGTAAGCAGGGCGCCGTTCACGACGACATCGGTAGCGCACTACCGGCGCACACGACGAGCCGCACCGACCGCTGCAAGTGCAGCGACTTGACCTTCGCCCAGAGATCAGCGTCGATCACTGTGGTCGTCGTCCACCCCGTCAAGCAACGACCGGCGGGTCGGACGGCGACCGCCGTGCCCGACGACAGCTGATGAGAGGCGACACCCGTGTCCAGCACCGACCGTGTCCGGCCCAGCCACGACGACGTACCACCCGATGACGTCACCGATCCGCTGCTCTGGCGTCTCGCCATTGACGTCGCCGCCGCACACCAGCCCGGCGACGACGGCCGATGCCGCAACCTGCAGTGCGTCGGGCACCGCGGACCATGCGCCGCGTCCGTGACCGCCAAGCGGGCCATGCGTCTCGCCCGTGCGACGCCCCCAGCGCAAGCGGCGGACCAGCCGGTGACGGCGGCCCCTGTCGCGCGTGGCCGCGCCTGCGTCCCCACCAACACCTACCGCCCCTCCACCGGCTGGTTCTCCAGCGCCGTGCCGGCGCAGCAACCGAACGACTCCATCGGAGGACACCCCGCCCGTACGCCACACCGCCCACCCGCGGTGCTGGTCGCCGCGTAACCCGCTCACCTTGCTCACCCGCGCGATCCAACGAGCAGGTGCTGATCCTGTACCCGCCCACCGAGCGCATCGAGTTCCTCCCCGCCAGCGACGAACACGGGTGGCTGATCAACGGACTGACCGGACGGGCAGCGGTGATGGCCGCCGTCTGGGCACTCATCCGCACCGCAGAAACGATCGTCAACACCTACCTCCACGCCGAAGGGCCACTCACCACCGAGATAACCCGCTGCGGCAGCTGGCCTCACCCGCACCAACCATCTGGACCGGTGCTGCGCCCGAGCCTGTTCCGAGCCGTACCGGCCATCGCCTGCACGCCCCGCCTTGCCGACACACCCGCGAGGCGGGCTTCGTCGCGCCCACCACCGCACAGCGCGCCCCGCCGCCCAACCGGATCGGGTGGCCCTTGTCGCTGATGTGACGTGCTGCCGTCCCACTCAGCGACCACCCACCGAGGACACCCGATGAGGACACCCATGACATCCCCACCGCGCCGCGACCCTCGGCGGTCATCCCTGCGAAAGCCCGCGCCGATGCCACCCGGGCAGGTGCCGCGATGACGACCCGGGTCCTGGCCTGGATCACCATCGCGGCGACGACCGTCATCCTGCTGTGTTCCGGGCTGGTCACCGCGCTGTTCGGTGGACCCGGTGGCACCTCGCCCACGACCTGCTACCTGCCGCAGAAGCCGAGCGCCTCGGCGGCACCCGCCCCGACGCGCAGCGCTCCACCCGGCGGATACCCCGCCATCGCGGGCTGGACAACCGAGCAGGTCGGCAACGCCGCCACCATCATCGCCGTCGGGCAACAGCTCGGTGTCCCGCGCGCCGGATGGGTCATCGCCATCGCCACCGCGTTGCAGGAGTCCACCCTGCGCAACCTGCCCGGCGGCGACCGCGACTCGATCGGCCTGTTCCAGCAACGCCCGAGCCAGGGTTGGGGAACCCCCGCCCAACTGCAAGACCCCATCTACGCCGCGACGAAGTTCTACCAAGCGCTGCTGCGCGTCCCGGGCTGGCAACAGATGCCGCTGACCGAAGCGGCGCAAGCCGTGCAGATCAGCGATTTCCCCGGCGCGTACGCCGACGATGAGGACGACGCCAACGCCCTCGTCACCGCCCTGGCCGGTGCCGATCCGGGCGGCTGCTTCGCCACCGGACCATGGACCCAGCCGGTCAACGCCCCTGTCGGAAGCGGCTTCCGCACCGGGGACCGTCCCGGCCACGACGGCGTCGACCTCAGCGCCCCACGCGGCACCACGATCCGCGCCGCATCCGCGGGCGAAGTGATCCAGAT
>DASVVF010000406.1:0-5559 GCA_036386695.1 Catenuloplanes sp.
GGCGTCGACCTCGCGGACCAGGTGCAACTTCACCGCCGCGACGGCCTGCTCCAGCTGGTGCACCGCGTCGAGGCTGTCGATCAGGTCGGTGTCGGGCAGCGCCCAGGCGGGCGCGTCGAGGCAGTCGGCCATCCCGGCCCGTAGCTGCGTCAACTCCGCCAACACCCGACCATTATGGAACAGGTGTACGACATTTTCGTTGCCAGCAAACGGCATCGCCACGGCACGGCACGGCACGGCACGGCACGGAGCATCGCCCCGCCACTGCAAGGAGGGTGGCGGCACAGCAAGGCCCGGTTTCGCAGCAGGGCACGGGACAGCGACGGCAGGGGTCGACCGCAGCGCAGAAGGGGGCTCGATGCCGGCGGCCGCAGTGCGGAATCATGTCCCGGATGGGCGAGGTATGGCACCTGCGTCGCGGCGATGTGGTCCTGGGCGAGATCGCCATCACCGGCGGGGACTTTCCGTGGTTGTACGGCAGGTTCGTGGCCCGGCCGGGATTCGCCGAGGTGGAGCCGTTGTTCGTGGCGGAGCTCGCGTTGTCGCGGGTGTTGACGGCGTCCGCCAGCGAGGTGGACGTGGAAACCTGGGAGGCGGCGTACGACCGCGTCAGTCAGGCCGTGAGCCTGGTCGGGCCGTCCGGGCCGGTGGCGGAGTTCCTGTTGCACATCGACGGCGACGAGGCATGGTTCCGGTGGAGCGACGAGCCGTTTGACGACGACTGACAGCGAGGAGGCATGAGGGAGCCGCTTGCCTTGGCAGGATGGCGGGATGGCGGACGACGGTTCGACGAACTACCGGTTCTACCGGGATCTGGCCCCGTGGTGGCCGCTGATCTCGCCCCCGCAGGAGTACGCCGACGAGGCCGCCTTCGCGGCGACGCTGCTCGCCTCGGCGGCGATTCCGGTACGTGAGGTGCTGGAGCTCGGCAGCGGTGGCGGTCACAACGCCGTGCACCTGAAACGCCGATTCGCGATGACTCTGGTCGACCTTTCCGAGGACATGCTGGCGGTGTCGCGGCAGCTCAATCCGGACTGCGAGCACCATCGCGGGGACATGCGGACGGCGCGGCTCGGCCGCACTTTCGACGCGGTGTTCGTCCACGACGCCGTGGACTACCTGACCAACGAGGCGGACCTGCGGCTGGCGGTCGGGACGGCGTTCACGCACTGCCGGCCCGGCGGCATCGCCGTGTTCGTACCCGACGACACCGCGGAGACGTTCCAGGAGTCCAGTGACCACGGTGGCGGCGACGGCGTCGACGGTCGCTCGGTGCGGTACCTGGAATGGACCTGGGACCCGGACCCGCGCGACACCTGGGTGCTGACCGAGTACGCGTTCCTGCTGCGCGACGCCGACGGGTCGGTGCGGTCGGTGCACGAGACCCACCGTCTGGGGTTGTTCAGTCGGACGGTGTGGCTGCGCACCCTCGCCGACGTGGGGTTCGACGCCCGCCCGGTCACCGAGGTCAGCAGCGAGGACCGCACCCCCCGGGAACTGTTCGTCGGTCGCCGCCCGCTGCCTGTGGTCTCCGACACGCACGCGTCATGAGCTGGACGGCCGTCACTATGCTGCACCGTGGTAAGCACAACGGGGGGACCGGGGATGACCGAAGACCACCAGCCGTCCGGGTCGCCGACGCGCCCCGGCGCGCAGGCCCATGCCGGCGACCCGGCCACACTGGTCCGCCGGAAGTGGCTGATCCGTAGTGGCTCGGTCCTCTTCATCGTCTTCCTGGTGGCCGGGCCGGTACGCGGCTTCGAGCCGTTCAAGGGGGCCTTCGACCACTGGTCCGCCCAGGTTGCCTTCGTCGGGCTGGTGGTCGCGCTGGCCAGTGCCGGCGAGTGGTTGATCGGCCGCGGCTACCGGCACCGCGCCGGCGGGTAACGCACCGGACCCGCCGCGCCGGCGGCCCGTCGGGCGAGCCGATCAACGCCCGGGCCCGGTGGCGATCACCTTGGCCCGGCCACGGTGCGCGGCTCAGGGCCCCCCGGGGAGTGGGTCAGCGGGCGGCGAACTCCGCCGCCAGCAACTCGGCGATCTGGGCGGTGTTGAGGGCGGCGCCCTTGCGTAGGTTGTCGCCGGTGACGAACATGTCGAGGGCGCGCGGGTCGTCCATCGAGCGGCGGATCCGGCCGACCCACGACGGGTCGGTGCCGACCGCGTCGATCGGCATCGGGAACTCTCCGGCGGCCGGGTCGTCCACGAGGATCACCCCGGGGGCGTTACGCAGAGCCTGACGGGCACCCTCGGCGTCGACCTCCGAGGCGAAGACCGCGTGTACGGCGACGGAGTGGCCGATGACCACCGGCACCCGTACGCAGGTGGCGGAGACCTTGAGGTCGGGCAGGCCGAGAATCTTGCGGGTCTCGTTACGCATCTTGAGTTCCTCGGACGACCAGCCGCCGTCGACGAGGTGACCGGCCCAGGGGACCACGTTGAGAGCGAGCGGCGCCGGGAACGGCCCCAGGTCGTCGCCGACGGCCTGCCGTACGTCGCCGGACCGGGAACCGAGGCTCCGGTCACCGGCCACCTTGGACAGTTGACCGTGCAGCGCGTCGATGCCCACCTGCCCCAGCCCGGACACCGCCTGGTAGGAGGCGAGGACCAGCTCACGCAGCCCGTACTCGCGGTGCAGGGGCCAGATGGCCACGATCATCGCCATGGTGGTGCAGTTGGCGTTGGCGACGATGCCCCGGGGGCGTTTGCGGGTCTGCTCGGGGTTGATCTCCGGTACGACCAGCGGCACGTCGCGGTCCATCCGGAACGCGCTGGAGTTGTCGACGACGACAGCGCCGCGGGACACCGCGACCGGTGCCCACTGCGCGGCCACGTCGTCGGGAACGTCGAACATCGCGACGTCGACCCCGTCGAACACCTCGGCGGTGAGCGCCCGGACGGTGAGTTCCTCGCCCCGACACATGATCGTCCGGCCGGCGGACCTGGCCGAGGCGACCAGGCGGATCTCGCCCCACACGTTCTTGCGGGCCGACAGCAGCTCGCACATGACGGTGCCGACGGCGCCGGTGGCGCCGACGACCGCCAGGGTCGGGCGCTCGGCCATGGCCTTACCGCCCGGTACCGGCGTAGATGACCGCATCTTCGGAGCCACCCAGCTCGAACGCGTCGTGGACGGCGCGCACGGCGGCGTCGAGATCGGTGTCGCGGCAGACGACGGAGACCCGGATCTCCGACGTCGAGATCATTTCGATGTTGACCCCGGCCTCACCGAGGCAGGCGAAGAACGCCGCCGCGACACCCGGGTGGGAGCGCATACCGGCGCCGATGAGCGAGACCTTGCCGACGTGGTCGTCGTACAACAGGCCCTTGAACTTGACCTTTTCCTGGATCTTGTTCAGCGCCGCCATGGCGGTCGGGCCGTCGGCCTTGGGCAGGGTGAACGAGACGTCGGTGCGGCCGGTGCCCTCCGTCGACACGTTCTGCACGATCATGTCGATGTTCGTCTCGGCGTCCGCGACCGTCTGGAAGATCTTCGCGGCGGCGCCGGGCTCGTCCGGGACGCCGACGATGGTGATCTTCGCCTCGCTGCGGTCGTGGGCCACCCCGGTAATGAGAGCTTGCTCCACAGAAGGGTCCTCCATCGATCCGGTGACCATGGTGCCGGCTTTGGTCGAGTATGACGAACGGACGTGGATCGGCAGGCCGGCCCGGCGCGCGTACTCCACGCTGCGCAGATGCAGCACCTTCGCGCCGCAGGCGGCCAGCTCGAGCATCTCCTCGTAGGTGATCTTCTCGATGTGGCGGGCATTCGACACGATACGTGGATCGGCCGTGAACACACCGTCGACATCGGTGTAGATCTCGCAGACGTCGGCGCGCAACGCCGCCGCCAGCGCGACGGCGGTGGTGTCCGAGCCGCCCCGGCCCAGCGTGGTGATGTCCTTGGTGTCCTGCGAGACGCCCTGGAAACCGGCCACGATGGCGATGGCCCCCTGGTCGAGCGCGCTGCGCAGGCGGCCGGGGGTCACGTCGATGATCCGGGCCCGCCCGTGCACCGAGGTGGTCAGCACCCCGGCCTGCGAACCGGTGTACGACTTCGCCTCGTACCCCAGGTTGTGGATCGCCATGGCCAGCAGCGCCATCGAGATGCGCTCGCCGGCGGTCAGCAGCATGTCGAGTTCCCGGCCGGGCGGCAGCGGACTGACCTGGTTGGCCAGGTCCAGCAGCTCGTCGGTGGTGTCGCCCATGGCGGAGACCACGACCACGACGTCGTCCCCGGCCTTGCGGGCGTCCACGATCCGCTCGGCGACGCGCTTGATGCGCTCGGCGTCTGCGACGGACGAACCGCCGTACTTCTGCACCTTCAGCGCCACGGCAGCCCACTCCTCTCGCCCCGCCGGTCATCCCGGTCGGCCCGAACGTGCCAACGCCGCCGGTACGAGGCCGGCGGCGCCGAGATGTGACCAGACCAGGGTACCGGCGCCCGGCCCGGGCGCCGACACGTGATCCCAGCATCCGGCCGCCGGGGGCGCGACACGCCGAAGGTCGTTGTGGGCCGCCGGGCGCTCTGACCGTCGCGCGGGCACCAGAATGGCGCCGTGCGTCCCGGTGCCGCGTTGCCACCCGCTGCCCGCCGACCCGCTGCCTCCCGACCGGCCGGCCACCCGCCGCGGACCGGCCAGCCGGTGCCGGGCCGGCCGGTCACCGTGCGCGGGCTCCGGCTGGTCACCGGCTTCCTGGCGGCAGCCGCGACGCTGGCCGGCTGCTCCCCCGGCGATCCGACCCGCACACCGGCTCCGGCCACCTCCGCCGCGCCGCCGGCCACCGCCACGGCGGCCCGCGGCCAGTTGGCCGGGTTGGCCGCCGCGGCCGAGGATTACCGGTTCACCGCCCTCTACAGCCTGTCCACTCCCGGCCGCCCGGAACGCACGGTGGTGGTCACCGCGGCGACCGATGGCAGTTGGCGCGTCGACATTCCGGGCGGAGCGCTGGGGGGCACCGCCGACGTGGCCGTCGCGCAGAACTCCGCCGGGCTGTTCCAGTGCGCGTTGCCGTCGGCGCAGCGCCCGGCGGAAGCCGCCTGCGTCCGGGTCGCCGACCCGGGCGGCCGGGTGCCGGCCAGGGCCGACCCGCGCGTGCAGCACCCGTTCACCGACTGGGTCGACGTGCTGACCGACCGGCAGGCGCCGCTGTCGGTCTCCGCCGCGCCGGCCCTGTCCGGCACCCGCGGTGAATGCTTCGTGGTCGAGTCCATCTCCGCGTCCATGACCGCCCCCCTGGACGTGGGCGTCTACTGCTTCGCCAAGAACGGGCTGCTCACCGGCGCGAAGTTGCAGTTGGGGACGCTGCGGCTGATCGGCGAACCGGCGGCGCCGCCCCGGTCGGTCACGCTGCCCGGCCCGGTGGTGCCGGGCAACCCGCTGGGCATGGCCACACCGCCCCCGCCGCCCACCCCCACCGCGACCATTGCCGCCACGGGCGCTCCCACCATCAGCGCGGCGCCAGGGTGAGCGCAGGCGGTCTCACCGTACGGGTACGTTCCGCGACGGTTGGTGAACCCGACTACCCCGGTGCCCGATCGGTACGGCACACTCGCCG
>DASVVF010000407.1:0-3644 GCA_036386695.1 Catenuloplanes sp.
CGGTACACGCCGATGTTCGACTACCTCGTCGAGCAGGCCGGCCCGAACGCGTTCCAGGTGCTCGCCGCCGACTACGTCAGTGACGAGGACGGCACCGGCGTCGTGCACCAGGCGCCGGCCTTCGGCGAGGACGACCAGAACGTCTGCAACGCGGCCGGCATCCCGACCATCGTGACGGTCGACGACCACACCCGGTTCACCTCGCTGGTCCCGCCGTATGCGGGCGAGCAGGTCTTCGACGTGAACAAGCCGGTGATCCGCGAGCTGAAGGACCGGGGGGTGGTGCTCCGGCAGGACACCTACAACCACTCGTACCCGCACTGCTGGCGCTGCGACACCCCGCTGGTCTACAAGGCGGTGTCGTCGTGGTTCGTCGCCGTGTCGACGTTCCGGGACCGGATGGTGGAGCTGAACCAGGAGATCAACTGGATCCCGGGGCACGTCAAGGACGGCTCGTTCGGCAAGTGGCTGGCGGGCGCCCGGGACTGGTCGATCAGCCGCAACCGGTTCTGGGGCTCGCCGATCCCGGTGTGGAAGTCCGACGACCCGACCTACCCTCGGGTGGACGTGTACGGCTCGCTGGCAGAGCTGGAGAAGGACTTCGGGGTACGGGTCACCGACCTGCACCGCCCGCACATCGACGAGCTGACCCGGCCCAACCCGGACGACCCGACCGGTCGCTCCACCATGCGCCGGGTGCCGGAGGTGCTCGACTGCTGGTTCGAGTCGGGCTCGATGCCGTTCGCCCAGGTGCACTACCCGTTCGACAACCGGGAGTGGTTCGAGAACCACTACCCCGGTGATTTCATCGTCGAGTACATCGGGCAGACCCGGGGCTGGTTCTACACCATGCACGTGCTGGCCACCGCGCTGTTCGACCGGCCGGCGTTCCGCAACTGCGTGAGCCACGGCATCCTGCAGGGCGCCGACGGGCGCAAGATGTCCAAGAGCCTGCGCAACTACCCCGACGTGTACGAGGTTTTCAACTCCCACGGCTCCGACGCCATGCGGTGGATGCTGATGTCCTCGCCGGTGTTGCGCGGCGGGGACATGGCGGTCACCGAGGTCGGCATCCGCGACGCGGTACGCCAGGTGCTGCTGCCGCTGTGGAACGTCTGGTACTTCTTCTCCCTGTACGCCAACGCGGAAGGTTACGAAGCGCGCGTCGGAACCGACAGCGGTGCCGCCGGGTCCCCCGCCGGCGGCGGGCACCTGTTGGACCGGTACGTGCTGGCCAAGACCGGCGAGCTGGTGGACGCCGTGCAACGGCAGATGGACGATTACGACATCTCCGGGGCCTGTGCCAGCGTGCGCTCGTACCTCGACGCGCTCACCAACTGGTACGTGCGCCGGTCCCGGGACCGGTTCTGGTCCGGTGACCGGGCCGCCTTCGACACCCTCGCCACGGTGCTGGAGACACTGTGCCGGGTGGTGGCCCCGCTGGCCCCGCTGACCGCCGAGGAGATCTGGCGGGGGCTGACCGGTGGGCGCTCGGTGCACCTGACCGACTGGCCGTCCGCGACCCGGTTCCCGGCCGACCACGAGCTGGTCGCGTCGATGGACGCGATCCGCGAGGTCGCCTCGGCCGCACTGTCCCTGCGCAAGGCCCGTGGCCTGCGGGTACGCCTGCCGCTGGCGGCGCTGACCGTCGCCACGCCGAACGCCGCGACGCTGCGCCCGTTCGCCGACCTGGTCGCCGACGAGGTCAACGTCAAGGCGGTCGAGTTCACCGACGAGGTGGCCGCGTACTGCCAGCAGGTCCTCACCGTGGTGCCGCGGGTGCTCGGCCCGCGGATCGGCGGGGCGGTCCAGCAGGTGATCAAAGCGGTCAAGTCCGGCGACTGGTCGTTGGTCGACGGGGCGCCGGTCGCCGCCGGGGTCACCCTGCAGCCCGGGGAGTACGAGCTGAAGCTGGTCGCCGCCGACCCGACCGGTTCGGCGCCGCTGCCCGGCGGCGAGGGGGTGGTCGTGCTCGACACCGCGGTCACGCCCGAGCTGGCCGCCGAGGGCCTGGCCCGAGACGTCGTACGGGTAATCCAGCAGGCGCGCCGCGACGCCGACCTCGACGTGGCCGACCGGATCACGGTCACCCTGGCGGCGTCGCCGGAGGTCAACGCGGCCGTCGAGGCGCACCGCGGCTTCGTGGCCGGCGAGGTGCTCGCCGACACGGTGGCGCTCGACCCGACGGTCAGCGCCGGGTTCGCCGGTGAGGTCGGGGACGGGGAGCCGGTCACGGTGGTGGTCACTCGCGTGTGACGTATGTGCCGTCAGCTACCGTGACACCGCACACCAGCGCGACCGCCGGAGGACCCGTGCCGCTGCTCTACAAATTCGCCCAACTGACCGTCGGCACCGCGTTGCACCTGGGTTGGCGGCCCACGGTGGAAGGTCTGGAACACCTGCCGGCGACCGGCGGCGCCATCCTCGCCGGCAACCACCTGTCGGTGGCCGACGAGCTGTTCCTGGGTGCGGCTGTGCCCCGGCACATCGCCTTCTGGGCCAAGGCGGAGTACTTCACCGGCACCGGCGCGCGGGGTTGGCTCACCCGGTCCGTCATCGGCGGGCTGGGCGCGATCCGCGTCGAGCGCGGTGGTGGCCGAGCGGCCCTGTCGGCCTTCGACGGCGCCATCCCGGTCCTGCGGTCCGGCGGCCTGGTCGCCGTCTATCCGGAGGGCACCCGGTCGCCGGACGGTCGGCTGTACCGGGGACGCACCGGCATGATCCGGTTGGCCCTGGGCGCCGCGGTGCCGATCATCCCGGTCGGGGTGCTGGGCACCGACCGCATCCAGCCGATCGGTGCCCGGATGCCCAAACTGGGCGCCGGTAAGGTGATCCTGCGGTTCGGCAAGCCGATGGACTTCACCGGCCGTACCGGTGACTCGGCCGGCCTGCGGGCGATGACCGACGAGGTGCTGGCGGAGATCCAGAAGCTGACCGGGCAGGAGTACGTGCCGCGGTACGCCCCCCCGCGCGGCGCGCCGCCGGAGGCCCCTCCGCCGGACGCCACCGCGCCGGAGGCCACTCCGCCGGCCTGAGCCCACCCCGCCGTACCGGCATTGCCCGGCTGGCTATTCGGGCCGGCCCGGCAATAACCATTCCGGTGGCCCGGTGGCCCGGTGGCCCGGTGGCCCGGTGGCCGATGTGGGAATCGCCGCACGCCGGACTCGGAGGTCGGGACGCCGCCTGTCGTCCACCGCCGCCAGGCAGGGGCCAACTGGTGGCACCGGGCCAATCCGGATGCGGGGTAGCTCCGTGACCCCCGTCGGCCTGCTGGTACATCACGGGCGTCTGTAGCCGGTGTCCCGTCGGCCGGGGGCATACCACGGCTGCCTGCAGCACGGCTTCACGTCGGGTGGGGGCCGCCACCGCCGGAGTGTCGCCGAACACGAGACCCGGCGGGCCTTGCACGGGCCCGCCCGGCTGTCCATCCGGGCGGCGGCAGTGCTCGCCACAAGCCTGCCTCGCGCGCCGTAAATTGTCGTACGTGTGTTCCATAATGGTCGGGTGTTGGCGGAGTTGACGCAGCTGCGGGCCGGGATGGCCGACTGCCTCGACGCGCCCGACTGGGCGCTGCCCGACACCGACCTGATCAACAGCCTCGACGCGGTGCACCAGCTTGAGCAGGCCGTCGCGGCGGTGAAGTT
>DASVVF010000408.1:0-4970 GCA_036386695.1 Catenuloplanes sp.
CGCCCGGCACGGTCGACACCGCGACCGCGGCGATGCTGAGCATGACGAAGATCAGGGCCAGCGCGCCGGGGTGACGTCGGAAGGGGCCGGATCCGTCATCGTCGGACCGGGGGGTGCCGTACGCCCCGGGCGGGGGGTCCACCGGCGGTACGCCGTCCACCGGCCGGCGGGGCGCGGCCGGCGGGGACGGCGGCGCGTCGCCGAGGTGGGCGGGGCGGCCGCCGCCGTACACGGTCCCCTTCGGTTCCGCGGCGTTGCCGGTCGACACGGTCGGCAGCACGCCGGTGGGCTCGTCCCGGGCCGGGTGCCACGGGCCGTGCCGGTCAGCGGGTTGCCCGTGCTGCGCGCCGGCGGGCGCCGGGTCGTGCAGCGGATTGCGCGGCGGCGGCAACGTGTCGGTCAGCGGACCGGTCAGCGGACCGGTGAACAGCTGGTCCATGGTGGCCGGTGGGTGCCGGTCGTCTGCCGGGGGGTCGGCCGGCGGGGCGGTCCCGTCCTCGTCCGGAGTCGGCGTATCCGTGGCCGCCGCCGGCTTGGCGATGACCGGTGACCAGCCGAAGGCCAGGGCACTGCCCACAACGCCCAGGATCAGCCCGAGGAAGAAGCCACCGAGGTTGACGCCGATGAGGGAGAACACCGCTGTGACCGCGGCGACGACGGCGTAGAACATCCGCTGCGCGGGGCTGAACCAGATGAGCAGACCGCAGGTGAGCAGGATGGCCGGCAGCAACCAGGACATGTAGCCGGTCGGACCCATCTGGAAGCTGAGTCCGCCCAGGCTGCCCTGGGTGGTGGCGAAGATCTCCAGGCCGCTGAGCATTGTGAACAGCCCACCCCAGAAGGGGCGTTGCCGCCGCCAGCGGGTGAAGCGCGCCCAGACCCGGGCCAGCGCGTTGCTCCCGCCGCCGGGTTGGGGTGAACGGGTTGTCACGTACTCCTCCTGAGGGATTGCCACGGCCGGACGAGGCCCGCGGAGGCTGGCTCCGCGGGCGCGCAAGCCCTACTGCTTGGGGAAATCTGCGAAACACTCCTTGGCGTCGTCGCCGACGTTGACCTTGAGCGCCAGGTCGTTCAGGGTGAAGGTGCCGGCGCTGGTGGACCAGGCGACCTGCTTGAGGTTGGTGATGGTGACCTTCTTCGCGCTCTGTCCAAACGCGCCGGCGGCCTTGCCACCCAGCTCGGAGGCGTCCCGACCGATCTTGATGTCCTCGAAGAACGCGTCGCCGTGCAGCTCGGTGATGTCCAGCATCAGGTCGGTGGCCTCGACGGCCCGGCCGTTGTGGCCGGCCTTGATGGTCATCACCACGTTCATGCCGGGCACCGGCACCCGCACCGACTGGCACAGGTTGGTGATTGTCGCGGTCTGCATGCCGGAGACCGCGACGAGCTTGTTCGGCGGGGCCGGGCTGTGCTGCTTCGCCCCCTCGACCCCCGTCGGGAACGCCACGCCGCCGTACTGGACGAACTCACCACCGACGAGCTTGTCGGCCGAGACCTTGAACTGCTGTCCGGAGACGGCGAACGAGGCGGCGAGGGCTCCGTTGGCCATCCCGAAGACGATGGCACCGGCCAGTGCCGTCGCCGGCACCATCAGCGCGGCGAAACGTCGCCACTGGGTCCGGCCCTGGACGACGTTTCCTTGCGGATCCTTCACTGTTCCTCCTTGAGATCATGATCCGCGACGATGAGGGGGTCAGGCGCGGTTACGGGGTGGCTCGGGGTGGGGCAAGTTCGGTACGGCCGCTGTGTCTACTGACGAGTAGGGCGGCGCGGCACGATGTTCCCCCGAAGCGACCTGGCTCACAAGCCCTTGCTACCCATGGGTAACCGAGCTATATCCGGGGCTCCCACGTGCCGTTACCCGGGGTTGACCGACGGTCGACCATTTCGATTTCTTTAACCGGGACAGATGCCCACCAAAGCCTTCCGATCGTTACGGGGGGCTCATGGTCGGCCGGATCGTTACGGTTCGGTAACGACATCGCGTTGGCTCGATCCGAAATCATGATCCGGGCATTGGTGGACGTCTTACCCCGGACACCCGGATGACCATGAATTCAGGCATCGCCACCCACGGCCTGGCCGGCTAGGCTTCCCACCGGCGGCGGCAACGGCAATGGCTCCGGCAGGGCACGCGGACGCCATGGACAACACACCGATCAGTGCTGCGTTCAACCTGTTCGACTGAGCGGGCCCTCCACCGATCGGCCGGCGAATCCGGCATCTTGGGGATGGGCGGACAGGGATCCGTCTCCGATAGGTTTTCGGGGTCGGTGGGCCTGCGCAGCGGCCACGGTTGGCTGCCCAGGGTCCGCCTGCCCGTGCGTACGGAAGGTGGACGATGTCACTAACGGTGGACAACCGACGTCCGGGGCTGCGCTCCACGCTGTCGGCCGTACTCGCCCTCGCCCTCCTGGTGCCGATCGGCATCCTGTTCTCCCAGGTGTGGCGGACCACCACCGACGACATCTCGGTGATCCAGAAGGAGCACCGGGGGGTGGAGTACCTCACCAGCCTCGGGCAACTGCTCAACGCGACCAGTCAGACGCAGGCAACCGCCCTGCAGGGCCAGGCACCGCCGGAGTCCCTGCGCCAGGCCGTCGCGCGCACCGCCGAGGCCGACCAGCGTCTCGGCACCGAGTTGGAGACCCACGAGCGGTGGGCGGCACTCCGGGCCAAGATCGAGAAGCTGCCCCGGGCCACTGCCGGCCAGGAGTTCGCGACCTACCAGGCGCACACCGAGGTTTCCGAGCTCCTGCTGGCGCTCTTCCGCACCGTCCGCGTCCGGGCCGGTCTGGCCCACGACCAGCAGACCGATGTCGTCAACCTCCAGCAGGCCGTCGGCGACGGGCTGCCCAACGCGCTCGTGCGGGCATCCCGGCTGGCCGACCTCATCGCCCTGGCGCCGAAGGCCAACGCCACGCAACGCCAGCAGGTCGGCCTGGGCCTCGGCGTAACCCGCCAGGAGGTCTCCACCGCGGTGGAGGCGATGACCGACAATCTGCAGACGGCCGCCGACGAAACCCGCAGCGCGACGCTCAGCGGCGCGGTGCTGGGCGCACTGGACCGGTTCCGGCTGGCGGTCGACGGGCTCATCCAGGGTGCCACCACGGCGATCAACGCTGGCGCCACACCGGCCCAGGGCGGCACCGCCGACCCGACGGCCGGTCTGGCCCAACTGGCGACGATCCGGGCCGGGCTGCAGGTCGCCGCCAACGACCTGACAACCATCTCGTTCCAGGAGACCGACGTCCTCCTGGACAATCGGCTCGACGAGCTGCGGGCCCGGCAGCGCACCGCGCTCATCACCGCGGCAGCCGCCGTCCTGCTCGCCCTGGCCGCCATCCTGGTGCCGATCCTCGGCCGGCGCCGCCGCGCCCAGCACCCGGTCACCGTCCGGGCCCGGCCGGAGCAGCCCGCCACCACCCGGACCCGGGGCGAGCCGCCCACCGCGACCGCCGAGCCGCCGCCGGTGCCGGCCGCCTATCCAAGTCACCCGGCGCCGGACGGCCCGGCCGGCCCGGCGCACCGGTACGCCGACGACGCCACCGCGCGGTGGGAGCGCGACGATGTTCTTCGGTAGATTGCGGATCCAGACCAAGCTGGCGCTGCTGGTGCTGGTTCCGCTGCTCGGGGTCGTGGGGCTCGCGGTGCCCATCGTGCTGAGTCGCATCGATGCCGCCACCGAGGCGCAGCGCACCGCCGACAGTGTCGCCCTGGCCGACCGGATCGGCTCCATGCTGCAGGAACTTCAGCAGGAACGGCTGCTGTCGGTCGGTTACCTGCTGGGCGTCGTCGACCGGGCCCGCCTCGAGCTGCAGAGCGCCGAGGTGGTCGACTGGGTCACCGGGGTTTCCGAGGAGCGTCGGGGCGCCCTGCCGGTGTCGATGCTGGGGCCGCTGAGCAGCGCCCGCGCGCTGGACACCACCCGCGCCGCGGTGCTGGACCGCAAACTGCGGGCGGATCAGGTGATCAATGAATTCGCCACCGTGATCACGCCGATCATCGACGCGATCGGGCTCAGACGACAGGCCGACCTGACCACCTCCACCGGACGTCAGGTGCTGGCACTGGACTCGGTGCTGCGCGCCGACGAGGGCATCAGCCAGACCATGAGCCTGCTGGCGGTGGCGGTGGCCAGCGACAATCCGTCGCAGATCATCACCGTTTCACAGAAGTACACCGTGCTCCAGGCAGAGGCCGACCGCTTCCGCAATTTCGGCACCCCGGAACAGGTCCTGCTGTACGAGGACGTCCAGAAGTCCTTCACCGCCCGCGCCGGCAACAACTTCCTGGAAACCTTGACCCTCGATCCGGCGGTGGCCGGCCGGAGCCTCTCCGTTCCGACCTTGTTCCCGTCGGTGGAGTCGGTCAGCGCGCTCGGCCGGTTCATCGAAAAGAAGATCACCGCGGATGTGACAGCCGCCGCGGCGGACAGCCGCAGCCGGGCCACCACCACCGCGTACGTGGTGGCCGCCCTGACCCTGCTGCTGGTCGTGCTGGTGGTCGCCCTGAGCCTGGCGGTGGCCCAGGCGGTGGCCCGGCCGCTGCGCCGGCTCACCACGTCGGCCGACCGGATCGCCCGCACCGCCGAGGACGAACTCCAGCGGGTCGCGGACGACGAGGCCGAAGCTACCCGGCCGGTACGGCTGGACTCCGTCGACGTGCAGGCGCGCGACGAGATCGGCGACCTGGCCCGCGCCTTCGAGCGGGTCCAGGGCACCGCGGCGCGGCTCGTCGAGCGGCAGGTGGCCAGCCGACGCAACGTCGCCCAGATGTTCGGCCACGTCGGGCGGCGCACCCAGAACCTGGTCGGGCGTCAGCTGGCCCTGATCGACCGGTTGGAACGTCAGGAGACCGACTCCTCCCGACTGCGCGAGTTGTACCGACTCGACCACGTGTCCAGCCGGCTACGCCGCAACGCCAGCAGCCTGGTGGTGCTCTCCGGCGGCACGGGCGCCGACGACTAC
>DASVVF010000409.1:0-7262 GCA_036386695.1 Catenuloplanes sp.
CGTCTACGACGGCGCCACCGGAGCCCAGTTGGCCCAGTACGCCTTCGGCGGCACGTTCGTCAACGACGCCGTCGTGACCTCGTCGGCGGCCTACTTCACCGACTCGTACCGGCCGGTGCTGCACTCGGTGCCGCTGGGGGCCGCCGGCCGCCTGCCCGGCCAGTCCGCGGTGCGCACCATCGAGCTCACCGGCGACCTGGCCGAGCAGGGCGCGTTCAACAACGGGATCGAAGCCACGCCGGACGGGCGGCTGCTCGTCGTGCAGATGATCGCCGGTCGGCTGATCGCCTACGACCCCCGCACCGGCGTCGGCACCCGGGTCGACCTGCGTGGTGCCAGCGTGCTGCAGGGCGACGGTCTGCTACGGCGGGGACGGATCCTCTACGTGGTGCGCAACTTCGCCAACGTGATCGCCAAGTTCCGGCTCAACGACCAGCTCACCACGGCGACCCTCCTGCAGGAGATCACCAGTCCGGCGTTCGACATCCCGGCGACCGTCACGGCGCTCGGCCCCTGGCTCTACGCGGTCAACGCCCGGTTCAACGTCGAACAACCCACCCCGCAGACGACGTACAACGTGATCCGGGTCCGCGGCTGATCCGGCCCGCCGGGACCGTCGGTCCGGGCATCAGCTTCCCCTGGCCGGCCGCGTGGGGAACCGTCAAGCCTGGTCCAGGTCGGTGCAGTGGGCGATCGTCGCGTCGTCGGCCGCCACCGCGTCGCGGGCCTCCGCCCGTCGGACACGGTCGATGATGTCGGCGGGTCCGCTCGATGCCAGCAGGGCCATGACCCCCGGCCAGTCGGCGAGCCCGAACCGGTCCACGATGCGGCTGGCCCCATTGCTGAGCAGGACGGCACCGGTCAGCTCCGAGATCGGACACTGTCCGGTGATGGCCTCGTCCGCCGCCCGCGGGTCGTCCTTGGCCACCCAGAAGCCGCCCCGGCGGTTCCGGTTGGCGCGCAGGTCCCGCAGGATCCGGCGGTAATCGTCGCTATCCCGGGCGACGGCCTCAAGCGCGGACCGGTACGACCCGCTGACGATCGCCTCCCGGGGATCGGAGACCACAAGCGGTACCCGGTCGGTTCTGTCGAGCACGAGCACCGAGTCGCCGAGCACCAGGTGCTCGACGAGGCCGTCGGACAGGCGCAGGATGGCCACGGCCGCCGATGGACTGATCGGGTCGGCGACGTCGCAGGTGGTCCGGTGCTGGTCCGTCACCTGTTCGATGGCCTCGGCGAGCAGCGTTGTCAGGCTCCGGTCGCGCACCGGCGACAAGAGGCTGAGCAGGCTGCCTCCCAGGCGGTTGGCGTACCAGGCGACGCCGTGTCGGCAGATCGACGCGGTGCCGGGGATGCCGGCGCCGTCGATCAGCACCGCCGCCGTCGGTAGGGCGCCGGTGAAGTCCTCGTTCGGGCGGCCGGCCCGTCCCGCGGCGCTGGTCATCGTCACCCGCATGTCCCACCCGCGCCTCCCGCCGATCCGGCGTCGACACTAACAACCGCCGACGCCCTCGCGGCGCACCCGACGGGGCCGTCGGTGGGTGTCAGCCGGACGTCGGTGAGTGTCAGCGGTCGCGTGGGGCTACCAGCCCCGACTCGTAGGCCAGCACCACGAGTTGGGCGCGGTCACGCACCTGGAGCTTGACCATGGCCCGGTTGATGTGGGTCTTGGCGGTCAGTGGACTGATCACCATGCGTTCGGCGATCTGGTCGTTGGACAGGCCCCGCGCGACCAGCACGACGGTCTCCCGTTCGCGGTTGGTCAACCCGGTCAACCCCGGATGGGCGCCGGTGTGGAAGGGTTCGGTGACGTACCGGTCGATCAGCTTGCGGGTGATCGACGGCGCGAGCAGGGCGTCGCCGCGCGCGGCGACGCGAACGGCGTGCAGGAAGTCCTCCGGCACGATGTCCTTGACGAGGAACCCGGCGGCGCCGGCCCGCAGCGCGTTGAAGACGTATTCATCCAGGCCGTAGTTGGTCAGGATGACGACGTGCACCCTGGCCAGGGTCGGGTCCGCGGCGATGTGCCGGGTCGCCTCGATGCCGTCCATGACGGGCATCTGGATGTCGATGAGCGCGATGTCGGGCAGGTGTTCCCTGGCGAGCGCCACGCCCTGCCTGCCGTCGGCGGCCTCGGCGACCACCTCGATGTCGTCCTCGATGTCGAGAAGCGCGCGGAATCCGCTGCGCAGCAGCGGCTGGTCGTCGACCAACAAGACCCGGATCATGATGCTCGGCCCACCGGGAGGTCGGCCCGGCCCACCGGCAGTTCAGCCTGGACGGTGAAGCCGCCCTCGCCGCGCGGTTCCGCGCGCAGGTGGCCGCCGAGGGCGGTGACCCGTTCGCGCATCCCGAGCAGCCCGACGCCGGGCACCGGGGCGGTGGCGGGCGTGGCCATGCCGTCGTCATCGACGCGGATGGCGAGGGCGTCCGGGCGGTAGTCGATCCGTACCGACGCCGACGCGGCGGCGGCGTGTCGGGCGATGTTGGTGAGCGACTCCTGGACGATCCGGTAGGCGGTCCGGTCCACAGCGGCCGGCACGTCCTGCCGTTGTCCTTCGATTGTCAGCGTCGTGTCGAGGCCGGTCGCCCGGGCCCGCCGCACCAGTTCCGGGAGGTGGTCGAGCCCACGCGGCGGAGTCCCCCGGTCGTCGCGCAGCGCCTCCAGGGTCGCCCGCAGTTCCCGGGTCGCCTCACGCCCGGCCTCCCGGATCGCCAGCAGCGGCTCCGGTACCTGCTCACCACGTTTGCGGGCCAGGTGGACAGCGACTTCGGCCTGCACCTTGATGATCGAGATCTGGTGGGTGAGGGTATCGTGCAGCTCCCGGGCGATGTGCAGCCGTTCCTCGTCGGCGCGGCGCCGCGCGGTCTCCTCCCTGCCGCGCTCGGCTTCGTCCGCCCGCCGCTCGGCCTGCCGCAGGGCTTCACCGGCCGCACCAGCCGCGATCAGCCAGGCCAGCTCAAGAGCCCCCCGGGCCTGCGCGAACGCCTCGCCCACCGGCATGTCCTGGGGCAGCGCGAGGGCCGCGAGCGGGAGGGCGGCCAGCATCAGCACGGACCCCACCACCGTGACGACGCGGTGGCCCGCCCGCACGGCGGCGTACACCGCGAACAGGTACGCGACGGCGGGCACGTCGAACCCGGCCGCCTGGTATCCCACCGCGCACAGCCCGGTGACGGCCAGAACAGGAAGCGGCGCCCGGCGGCGGGCGGCCAGCGCCAGGCCGCCGGCCACCAACAGCCCATAGCCCAGGAGGGCGTGATCCGTGCCGGGGTGGTTGCCGGAGAGCGCGGCGACCACCAGCGTCGCCGTCACGCAGGCGGCGATCGCCCAGTCGCTGACCATGGCCCGGACACCCGACCGGCCTGTGCTCATGTGCGCACCCTAGTCGGATGGCGGCGCGGGCGACTCCCGCTCACTGACGAGCCGGAGGCTACCGCGGCCGCGGTATTTTCCCGCCGCCTGCGGCGTCGGCGGTAGCCGGGTGCGCCCTCGGCGGCAGCGCGAAGTGCGTCCGCCGGTGGGACGACCGGCGGGGCGACCGGCGGCATGATCAGGCGACAGCCGGATCCCAGCACCGGGACGCACGAAAGAGGAGCGGATCATGAACTTGTCGGAACCCCTGAACACAGTCGGACATGTGCTCGCCGCGGCCGGCGGTGTCGGCACCGGCCCGGGGCGACTCGGGGCCACCGTGGCCGCGGTGGTGGCGCTGACCGGCGCGGTCATCGGTGGGTTGGCGCTCGCCCGCTCCGCCGGTCGGGTGGGCATCGGCTCCAGGTGGACCGGGGCCATCATCGCCGTGCTGGTGGCCCTGATCGGCGTGGTCCTCGGCGGCCTGCATCTGGCCCGCTCCACCGGTGGTTTCGGCACCGGCAACGGGCGGGCCGGAGCCATCGTGGCGATGGTGGTGGGGGTGATCGGCATGGTCCTCGGCGGGATGGCTCTGGCCCGCTCCCGCCGGACCGGCGGCTGACCCCAGGCGCTGGGAACCGACGGCGGCCGGGACCGTCGGCACCACCAGCGGCCGCCGTGCGCTCCGCCGCACTACACGGGGGGCAAGGGTAGGGAGGAGATGGTTGACGCGGGGACGAAGACTGTGCAAGTTTATCAATGTTAGCGCGCACATCCCGGACGCCGGATCCCCCCGCGACCGCTGCGTCGACCCCACCCGCGCGGTACCCCCTCACCCGGTTCATGAGGAGTTGACAATGGCGAGGTTCCCCCGTATCCGCCAACGATCCGCGGTCGTGCTGGGCCTGGTCGTCGCGCTGTTGGCCACGTTGGCCCCACCGGCGTCCGCACAGTTTGTCACTGTCAACAACCCGGTGATCCGACAGCGCGCGGACACGGCGATCTACAAGCACACCGACGGCTACTACTACATGACCGCCTCGGTCCCGGACTACAAGCGGGTGGAACTGCGTCGGGCGACGACCCTGCAGGGCCTCGGCTCCGCCCCGACGGTCAACGCCTTCGTCGCGCCGTCCGGCGGGGCGCTGAGCGGGTGGATCTGGGCGCCGGACATCCGTTACTACGACGGCGCCTGGTACATGTACTTCTCCGCGTCGCCGGGCTCGGCACGGTTCGCCCAACGGTTGTACTGGATCCGCAACACCTGCGCGAACCCGATGACCTGCGCGTGGAGCGCTCCGCAGCGGTTCAACACCGGTTGGGACTCGTTCCAGCTCGACCCGGCCTCCTTCGTCAACCGCGGGGTGCGGTACTTCGTCTGGGCGCAGGACGACCCGGGCACGAACTACAACAGCCACATGTACATCGCCCGGATGAACGGCGCCACCGGCATCACCGGCCCCGCCGTGGAGATCGCCCGTCCGACGTACGGGTGGGAGATGGAAGGCGTCGCGGGCGTCGTGGAAGGACCGTCACCGCTCATCCGGAACGGCAAGGTGTTCATCGCGTACTCCGCCTCGGCGACCGACTCCCGGTACAAGCTGGGCCTGCTGACCGCATCGGACACCGCGAACCTGTTGAGCACCTCGTCCTGGCGCAAGTCCGCGACTCCGGTTTTCCAGACGGCGAACGGTGTGTACGGTCCGGGCCACGGCAGCTTCACGGTGGCGGAGGACAACGCGACGGACATGCTCGTCTACCACGCGCGTGACTACGCCACCCCGACGCCGGACGCCCTCACCGACCCGAACCGGCACACCCGCATGCAACAGCTCTACTGGCGGGACAACGGCGACCCGTTCTTCGGCCAGCCGATTCCCAACGGGGTCAGCGCGCCGGGCATCCGCGGCCGGCACAGCGACAAGTGTGTCGACAACTACAACCTCGACCGGACACCCGGCGCGCTGGTCCGGCTGTACGCCTGCAACGGCAACGCGGCGCAGGAGTTCGAGTTCGTCTACCGAGGCGCCGCCGGGTACGAGATCCGCAACCGCAACACCGGCACCTGCCTGGACAACGCGAACGGCAGCACCGCGCCGAACGCCAACGTGGGCCTGTACCCCTGTAACGGGGCGACCGCTCAACGGTGGGTCTTCCAGGACCGTGGCAGCGGCTGGTTCTCCCTGCGGAACATCGCCGGCAACATGTGCCTGGACAACTACAACTTCGACACCGCCAACGGCGCCCGCATCTCGCTGTATCCCTGCAACGGCTCCGCCGCTCAGCTGTGGCGCCGTGGCTAGCACGACCCGGTGACGCACCGCGCCCCTTCCTCGGCAGGCGGGGGAGGGGCGCGCCGCCCGGGACGGGGGCGTCAGTGGTCGAGTAGCCGCTTGAGCGCCGCGACGTGCCCGGCGTAGGCACCCCTGCCGGCGGGGGTGAGGTGCACCCAGGTCTTGACCCGACCGTGCCCGGTTGGTTTGGACATCGCGAGGTAACCGGCGTCCTGCAGCACCTTCAGGTGCTTACTCAAGACCGAGTCGGCCACCCCGAGCAGGTCGCGCAGCACGCTGAACTCGGCGCTGGTGGAGGCGTCGAGGAACGCGCAGATCTTCAGCCGGTTCGGTGCGTGCACGACCTCGTCGAACTGTTCGGTCATGCGCCCGCTCGCAACTGGGCCCGCAACGCCGTGTCGAACCGGCGTCCGAGGACCACCGCACCGACGAACGCCACCGCGGCCAGGTACCAGATGGGCCAGGTCAGCTCCGTGAAGTAGTCGAGGGCCCACGCGCCGGCCAGCACGGTGCCCACCAGTGCCCCCATGGCCGTGGCCCATCGGCTGGCACGGCCCGCGTCGAAGCCGGAGACCCAGACGCCGGTCAACCGCCGGTAGATGCTGACCAGCGCGCAGCAGCCGGCGATGAACAGCACGCCGCCAGCGGTCTTGACGGTGGTGCCGCCGAGGCCGATCGACAGGACGTGGCCGGTTATCAGCAGCCCGAGGGCCGGGTGGTACCACCACGGCGTGGTCAGCCGGTCCGCGAGGGCGGCCCGTGCTTCGGCGATGACGGACAGCTGAGCAACGTCTTCGTTTTCCATGACGGAAACCTAATCACATTCCAAGACGGAAAGCCAACCCGCCTGCCGAGGTCGGAACGCGCGTCGGCGAGATCAACCGGTGGCTGTGCCGAAACTCCTGGAAACGCGGCCTGGCGCAAGCCCGGGGGACCTATATAGAGTACGAGCATGGGCGCGCGGCCGAGTTGCGGACCCGCATGGTTCTCGCCGTGTTGCTGGCCGACCCGACCGGGAGGCCACAGCCTGGAGATCGTGGCGAGGCCCGGGTTACCCCCCGGGCCTTCCACTCCGATCGACCCCGCCGGGGCCGTAATGTCACCGTCATGACGAAGGCACAGACACACACCCTGGCCGCGCCTGGTGTCGACCTGGTCTACGACGTCCGCGGCCCGCTCCCGCCAGCCGGCGGACGCCCGGCGTTACTCATGATCGGTCAGCCGATGACGGCGGAAGGCTTCGAAGCGCTCGCCGCCCACTTCACGGACCGCACGGTTGTCACCTACGACCCGCGCGGTCTGGGCCGCAGCATCCGCAAGGACGGCCGGTCCGACCACACGCCGCAGCAGCAGGCCGCCGACCTGCACCTGCTGATCGCGGCCCTCGGTGCCGGTCCGGTTGACGTGTTCGCGAGCAGCGGTGGTGCCGTGACCGGCCTCGAACTCGTCGCCGCCTATCCCGGCGACGTCGTCACGCTGGTGGCGCACGAGCCGCCGATCAACGCCGTACTCCCCGACGCCGCGGCCGCCGAGCGCGCCCGGGCCGCCTTCCACGAGGCGTACCAGGCGAAGGGCACCGGCGCGGGCATGGCCGCGTTCATCGCGATGACGTC
>DASVVF010000410.1:0-2306 GCA_036386695.1 Catenuloplanes sp.
ACCGGCCGGCCATGCCCGGTGGCGACCTTGGCTGCCGACCGGTGACGGCGGTCCGCGTACGGTGATGCGGCGGCGCCGCGCCCCGGCGGTCCGGTGCCCGCCGTCGGCGGCGGTGCGCCGGGACCCGGTAGCCGGCAGACCGTCCTGGTCGGACCGGCGTGGCACCACCGGTTTCGATCGCGGCATGACATTGTCCACCACGACTGTCACCAGGGGAGCACAAGCATGACGCCTCCGAGCGGGCCGAACGCCGACGACCGCGATCGTGGTGGGGCCGGGCTACGGATCGTCCGGCTGGCCAACTTCGTCAACGCCAGTTCCGGCGGTCTGCGTACCGCCCTGCGCTGCCTCGGTGAGGGGTACCTGGCGGCCGGGCACGAACCCGTGCTGGTGATCCCCGGCCGGGAGCGCTCGGACCGGATGACGTCGTACGGCCGGGTGATCACCCTGCCGGGCACCGCGCTGCCCCGCACCGGCGGCCACCGGGTGCTGGCCGGACGCCGTCGGCTGGCCCGGCTGCTGCACGAGCTGCGGCCGGACCGCCTGGAGGTCTCCGACCGCTCGACGTTGCGGTGGACCGGGCGGTGGGCCCGCCGGCACCAGATCCCGGCGATGATGGTGTCGCACGAGAGCCTGGCCGGGCTGCTCGGCATCTGGGGGATGCCGCCGGCCGCCCGCGACCGGGTGGCCGACCGGCTCAACCGGGCGACCGCGGCGGCGTACGACCGGATCGTCTGCACCACCGCGTGGGCCGCGGCGGAGTTCCGCCGGGTCGGCGTGTCCGAGGTGTCCGAGGTGCCGCTCGGCGTCGACCTGGCGACCTTCCACCCCGACCGGGCCGACCCGGAGGTGCGCGCCCGCTACGCCCGCGCCGACGAGGTGCTGCTGGTGCACTGCAGTCGACTGTCACCGGAGAAACGCCCCGAGTTGGCGGTGGACGCGCTGGCCGCGCTGCGGGCCGCGAAGGTGCCGGCGGTGCTGGTGGTCATCGGTGACGGACCCCGCCGTACCGCCCTGGCGTACCGCGCCGCCCGGCTGCCGGTGCGCTTCGCCGGGTTCGTCGCCGACCGGTCGGCGGTGGCGGCCCTGCTGGCCAGCGCCGACGTGGCGGTGGCCCCGGGCCCGGTGGAGACCTTCGGGCTGGCCGCCCTGGAGGCGCTGGCCTGCGGCACCCCGGTGGTGGTCAACGCCGCGAGCGCGTTGCCCGAGGTGGTCGGCGACGCCGGGGTCGCGGTGACCGGGGTGGGGCGCGACTTCGCCGCCGGGGTGTGTGAGTTGCTGGACCGCCCGGTGGCCGTCCGGCGGGCGGCGGCCCGGGCCCGGGCGCAGCGCTTCGGCTGGCCGGCCGCCGTCGACGGCTTCCTGCGGGCGCACGGGGCCGCCGGGCTCGCCGCCCGGCCCGTCGCCCAGCCCGTCGCGCAACGAACCCTGCCGTGGCCGGTGCGCCCGGCGCCGGACGCGCCACGCCCCGGGTCCGGTGACCCACGGTCCGTCGCCTGGCGGGTGAACACATAGGCTGGCCGGTATGGCGCGACCCGACGGGCGTAAGCCCGACCAGCTTCGACCGGTAACCCTGACCCGGCAGTGGAGTGTCCATCCTGAAGGCTCGGTGCTCGTCGAGTTCGGGGCCACCAGGGTGCTCTGCACCGCCAGCGTGACCGAGGGCGTGCCGCGCTGGCGCAAGGGCTCCGGGCTCGGTTGGGTCACCGCGGAGTACGCGATGCTGCCCCGGGCCACCAACACCCGCTCCGACCGGGAGAGCGTCAAGGGTCGGGTCGGCGGCCGCACCCAGGAGATCTCCCGGTTGATCGGGCGCAGCCTGCGGGCCTGCATCGACCTGAAGGCGCTCGGCGAGAATTCGGTCGTCCTGGACTGCGACGTGCTGCAGGCCGACGGCGGCACCCGGACGGCGGCGATCACCGGCGCCTACGTCGCGCTGTACGACGCGGTGACCTGGCTGGCCGGGCGCAAGTCGCTGGCCGGCAAGCCCGCGGCGGTGATGCACCGTTCGATCCAGGCGATCAGCGTCGGCATCGTCGAGGGCGAGGCGCGCCTCGACCTGAACTACCCGGAGGACGTCGCCGCCGAGGTGGACATGAACGTCGTGATGACCGGGGACGGCGCGTTCGTGGAGGTGCAGGGCACCGCCGAGGGCTCGCCGTTCGACCGGGCGATGCTGGACAGCCTGCTGTCGCTGGCCGAGCGGGGCTGCGCCGACCTCACCACCATGCAGCGCGAGGCCCTGACCGGATGAGCCAGGTCTTCCTCGCCTCGCGCAACGCGAAGAAGCTCGTGGAGATGCGCCG
>DASVVF010000411.1:0-4989 GCA_036386695.1 Catenuloplanes sp.
CGCAGGACAGGCGGACAACTCAAACGACCGGGGAGCGCAGGTAAGACCAGCATCCGTGCTGGCACCGCGCGGCGAGGCGGTAACCCACCCGCACGCCGCGTGCTCCACCCGAAGCGTGAAGGGAATCTCCCTCCACTAGGACGGAGACGATGTCATTTGGCGGCGTTCTCCCACAGGCCGACGATGTTGCCTTCGGGGTCGGTGAAGTAGGCGGCGAAGCCCATGTCGCCGACCGGCAGCTTGGCGATCGCGACCTTCCCGCCGCGCTGCTCGATCTGCGGCAGCGCCGCGTCGATGCTGTCGGTCTCGATGACGACGACCGGGCTGGTGATCGGGCCCTGCCGGGGCATCATGCCGCCGTTGATCGCGCCGGGCTCCTTCGGCATGCCGTTCTCGTCGGTGACGGCGGTGCTCAGGATGCTGTAGTCCATGCCCGGCATGGCGCTGATCGACCAGCCGAACACGTCGCGGTAGAACGCGCGGGCCCGGTCGACGTCGTCAGCCGGGATCTCGAAGTGCACTACCCGCCCACTCATGGTGCGGCCTCCCTCTGCTCGGGTGTTGGGTGCCTGCACCTGGCAGCCTATGCCCGCCCGGCGGCCGGTGAGCGGCAATCGCGGGCGTCGCGGGCCGCCCGCCATCGTCGACCTACCGACATGATCGGCACTGTGCAAAGGTGACGGGATGAGTTCCGACGACGAGGCGCTCGCCCGGGTGAACGAGGTCAGCACCGCCGGCCCGTTCCGGCCCGACTGGACGGCCCTGACCGGCTACCAGGTGCCGCAGTGGTACCAGGACGCCAAGTTCGGCATCTTCATCCACTGGGGGGTCTACTCGGTTCCGGCGTTCGGCAACGAGTGGTACTCGCGCAACATGTACGTGCCGGGCAGCCCCGAGTTCCAGCACCACCTGGCCACGTACGGGCCCCACGATCGGTTCGGCTACAAGGACTTCATCCCGGGCCTGACCGCCGAACAGTTCGACGCCGACGCCTGGGCGGCGCTGTTCAAGCGCGCCGGCGCGCAGTTCGTGGTGCCGGTGGCCGAGCACCATGACGGCTTCGCGATGTACGACACGGACCGCTCGCGGTGGAAAGCCACCACGATGGGCCCCAAGCGCGACATCATCAGCGAGCTCGCCGAGGCGGTCCGCCGGCAATGGATGATCTTCGGTCTGTCGACGCACCGGGCCGAGCACTGGTGGTTCATGAACGGTGGCACCGGATACCCGTCCGACGTGCACGACCCGGCGTACGCGGACTTCTACGGCCCGGCGGCCCGGCAGGACACCCCGCCCAACGAGCAGTTCCTGCAGGACTGGCTGCTGCGCACCATCGAGCTGGTGGACAAGTACCGACCGCAGCTGATGTGGTTCGACTGGTGGATCGAGAAGGCCCCGTTCGAGCCGTACCTGCGCACGTTCGCGTCGTACTACTACAACGAGGCGGCGCGCTGGCAGCGCGGCGTGGTGGTCAACTACAAGTGGGACGCGTTCCGTCCGGGCAGCGCGGTGTACGACATCGAACGCGGCGCGATGGGGGACCTGCGTCCGCGGGTGTGGCAGAACGACACCTCGGTGTCGAAGAACTCGTGGGGCTGGATCGAGGGCCACGACTACAAGACGGTGCCGGACCTGATCGGCGAGCTGGTCGACGTGGTCGCCAAGAACGGGGTGCTGCTGCTCAACATCGGTCCCCGGCCCGACGGCACGATCGCGGAGCCGGAGCGCGAGCTGCTGGAGGGAATCGGCCGCTGGCTGGACGTGAACGGCGAGGCGATCTTCGGTACCCGACCCTGGCGGGTGCCCGGCGAGGGCCCCACGGAGTTGGCGGAGGGCTCGTACACCGACGGCGACCGGGCGGCCTTCACCGCCGAGGACGTCCGCTTCACCACCCGCCACGACCACACCGGCGACTACCTGTACGCCACCGCGCTGGCCTGGCCGGCCGACGGCCGGCTGCGGATCCGTTCCCTGGGCAGCGCCAGTGGCCTGCTCGCCGGCGGCATCGGCCGGCTGACGGTGCTCGGCTGCGCCGACGAGGTGACCTGGGACCGGCGGGCGGAGCACCTGGAGGTGCGGCTGCCGGAGCACCGGCCCGCCGACCACGCGGTAACGGTGAAGATCAAGCTGGCGCACCACCAGCCGCCGCCGCGCGCCGACCAGTTCTACTGACCCGGCCACCTTCTCCTGACCCGGTCCAACGTACTGACCCGGTCCAACGCAGCTCGCCCGCCGGTGCGCGACCCTGACCGCGGGGCGGTGGACACCTCCGGGCCGGGTCAGGGTCGGTCCCTGATGTCGGCGACCCTTCGCTGACCGCACTCTTGGTGTTACCGGGAGCGATTCCTCGCCCCGGGCACCGGAGGAGAAGGAAACGATGGAATCCGTACACGGTTCGCTGCGCCGCGAGAGCCTGGTCCGCCCGCAGGAGGGCCGCCTGCTCGGCGGCGTGTGCGCCGGCCTCGGGCGGCGTTTCGGTATCGACCCGTGGCCCGCCCGCCTGCTGTTCGTGCTGATCCTGCTGGCCATCCCGGGCAGTCAGTTGCTGCTCTACCCGATCCTGTGGATCCTGATGCCGAACGGGCAGCCGAACGCGCCGGTCCGGCCGGTCGGGCAGCCGTTCGCGGCACCGGTCAGCACCGACGGGTCGCTGGTCCCGGTCGTGCCGACCGCCGCGGCGGCGGTGCCGGTCGCCGAGGGAACCCTGCTGCCGGCACCGCCGGCCGGCCCGCCGGCGGTCGACCCGGACCCCCGGTTCACCCGCTGATCCACCCGTAACCCGCCCCCCGGACCCCGCCGCCAGCACCCCGCACGCGAACCATCCGCAGGTCACCCACCCAGACGGGACCGCTGCCGGCGCAGGCCGCAGCGGTCCCGCCGCCTGATGCGGGGTGAGGGGTGCGGGGTGCGGCGCTCTGTTACCTGACTGGCACGTTCCCACGACCGGATCCGGACAGCCGGGCGCGACGCTGACGGGGTCACGGACGCACCGGTCTCGGGCTCCGGTGCGTTCCCCGGGCGAAGGGCGGGTGTCGCGGTGAACTGGTCTGTCAGCGGGCGGCGTCGACGGCCGCGGGCGTCGTCGCTGCCGGGGTGACGTTGGGCCACCGGACGGACACGGTGGGGCAGGTCAATGTCATGGTTCTGCTACAGCCGACGTCCGGGCGGCGGGGGGCCGCGAAACCCCGGGCAATACTGGGGGGATGTACCAGGTCCTAATCATCGAGGATGACCCGGCGGTTCGCGACGGATTGGAGCTGGCCCTGCGCCGGCAGGGCCACGACGTGCGGGTCGCCGGAACCGGCGAACAGGGGCTGGACCTGCTGCGCGGCGCCCCGCCGGACATCGTGGTGCTCGACCTGATGCTGCCCGGTATCGACGGCTTCGAGGTGTGTCGCCGGATCCGGGCCGCCGGGTCCATCCCGATCATCATGTTCACCGCACGCAGCGATGACATCGACGTGGTCAGCGGGCTGGAGGCCGGCGCCGACGACTACGTCGTCAAGCCGGTCCAGCCCCGGGTACTGGACGCCCGGATTCGCGCGGTGCTGCGCCGGGCGGACCGCGAACCCGACGGCCGCACCGCGCACCGGGACCTGATCATCGACCGGGCCGGGCTGACCGTCACCAAGGGCGCCGCGGCCGTGTCGTTGACCCCGACCGAGCTGCGGATGCTGTTGGAGCTGTCCCGCTGCCCGGGCCAGGTGCTCAGCCGCCAGCAGTTGCTCGCGGCGGTGTGGGAGCACGACTACCTGGGCGACTCCCGGCTGGTCGACGCGTGCGTGCAGCGGCTGCGCTCGAAGATCGAGGACAGCCCGGCCACGCCGGTGTACGTGCAGACCGTACGCGGCTTCGGTTACCGGTTCGGCCCGCTGTGACCATCCGCCGCCACCGTCGCCGGCTGTGGCCGGCCGTGCCCGCCCGGCTACGCGGGCTGCGGCCGCGGCTGGTGTTGGCCTTCGTGCTGGTCGGTCTGGTCAGCGGCGGGGCGGCGACGGCGGCGAGCTACCGGGAGGCGCGCACCACCGTGCTGGAAGCGACCCAGAACGCCGCGATGAACAAGACCCGGGAGGAGGTGAACCGCGCGGTCACCGCCATGAACTATCCCCCCGACCAGACGGTGCTCACGGAGGTGCTCGACGAGTTGAAGACCCACCTGGCCGGGCAGGACCGGCTCCAGGTCGAGTACGGCAACCTGGTGGCCGCCTCCGCCCTGCCCATCGACGTCCCGGCCGAGCTGCGTCGGCAGATCCGGGCGGGTAACGGCATGAGGTACCAGCGGGTGATCGTCGACGACGTTCCGTACCTGGTCTACGGGATGCCGGTGCTGACCGAGGGGGCCTCGCCACGGCCGAGCGGCGTGGAGGTCTACGCCGTCGCCAGCCTCATCCAGCCGCAGCTGCAGGTGGAGCTGCTGGCCTGGTCCGCGGCCCGGTACACCGCGGTGTCGCTGGTCCTGGCGGTGCTGCTGGGCCTGGTCGCGGCCCGGGGGGTGTTGCGCCCGGTGCGCAACCTGCGCCAGGCGGCCCGCCGGCTGGCCGAGGGCGAGCTGGACATCCGGCTGCGGGTACGTGGCTCCGACGAACTCGCCGACCTGGTGCTGACGTTCAACAACACCGCCGCCGATTTGGAGTACAGCGTCGGGCGCCTGCGGCTGATGGAGTCCAACGCACGGCGCTTCGTCGCCGACGTCTCGCATGAGCTGCGCACCCCGCTGGCCGCGATGACCGCGGTCACGGACACCCTCGACGAGGAGGCGGACACCCTGCCGCCGGACGCCGCCACCGCGGCACGGCTGGTCAGTACCGAAACCCGTCGGCTGGCCCGGCTGGTGGAGAACCTGATGGAGATCACCAGGTTCGACGCCGGGCGGGCCGAGTTGCGCCTCGACGGTGAGGTGGAGCTGGCCGCCGCGATCAGCGCCACCCTGGCCGCCCGGGGTTGGACCGAGCAGGTCGAGGTGGACCTGCGCACCGGGCTGGTCGCGGA
>DASVVF010000412.1:0-8101 GCA_036386695.1 Catenuloplanes sp.
GTCCAAGGTCAAGCCCAAGCCGATCGCACTGCTCGGCGCACTCGCCGAGAGTCCATGGGGAGGCCATCAGATGCCTAGGCGTTGCTCGCGTTCCCACCAATGCGCGACCGTGATGATCTTCGTCCTCTGGGTTCGCCATGCCTGACGGGGAGCGGTGGGCGCCTGCCGATGTGGACATGGGCCGGCCAAATCCGGCGCGGGTGTATGACTGGCTGTTGGGTGGCGGGCACAACTTCCAGGCCGACCGGGAGATGGGCGAGCGCCTGCTGGCGCTGCAACCGGACGCCCGGTCGTGGGCGCACGCCAACAGGGCGTTCCTGCGTCGGGCGGTGGAGCACGTCCTCGACTCCGGGGTGCGGCAGATCCTCGACATCGGGGCGGGTATCCCGACGCTCGGGGCGGTCCACGAGATTGCGCAGAAGCGGGCTCCCGATGCGCGGGTGGTGTACGTCGACACGGACCCGGTCGCCGTACTTCAAGCTCAACACCTGTTGTGGGACAACCCGCAGGCCACGGCCGTACAGGGGGACCTTCGCCGGGTCGACGACATCCTCGAACATCGCGACGTACGCGCCGCCGTCGACTTCGCCCAGCCGGTGGCTGTGCTGTTGGTGGCGGTGCTGCACTTCGTGGCCGACGCCGATCAGCCCGCCGCGATCCTGGCCCGTCTGCGGCAGGCCGTTGCCCCAGGTTCGGTCCTGGTGATCTCGCACGCGTCGGTGCCGCGGGACATGACGGCGGTTCAGGTCCGCGCGGCCCGGGAGTACAGCCAACAGGTGGCCCCGTTGGCGCTTCGTCCGCGGGCGCAGGTGCAGGCGTTGTTCGACGGGTGGCGGTTGGTGGAGCCGGGGGTGTGCGGGGTGGCGTTCTGGCACCCCGGCTACGCCGAGCCCGCCGACGGCGTGGACCTGCACGAGGCCGCCACCATCCCGGGCTGGGCCGGCGTGGCGGTCAAGCCCGATGACAGCAGAGGGGAGCACCCAAATGGCGAGCACCACCTACGCCGGTACGCAGTACCAGCTCAGGGCCGCTCAGCAAACGCTGGACGCGCACGTGACCTCCAGCGCGACCGGGCGGTGCACGCGGTGCGGTAGCGCCGGTCCGTGCGATGAGCAGGAAGCCGCTGCGGCGCTGTTCGCCCGGTTGCGGGCCCTGCCCCGGCGCAGGCCCGGGGCGTCGAAGCCCGAACTGCTCGGCGCACGGCAGATCACCGGCGCGACGACGTCGGTGTGGGCTGCGGTGCGCGGCACAGACGGCTCGCTGGGCGGGCGAGCAGGCACGACAACTCGATGGGGTACTGGGGAGGAACAGAAACGATGACCGTTAACGCGCCGTACGCGCTGGACAACGACGCGCCGACCGCGAATCCGATGCACGACTGCCTGTCCGAGATCCTGGACGACTTCACACGGCGGCGACTACTACAGGCCGGCATTAACGGCAACAGCCTGTGCTGGGAAATCGGCGCGGGCAACGGGTCGGTGGCCGAGTGGATGGCCGAGCAGATCGGCCCCGACGGGGAGGTGCTGGCCACCGATCTCAAGATCCAGCACATCCGCGCCCATCCCGGTGTCCTGCCGATGGTCCACGACGTGGCCGCGCAGGAGCCGCCGGTGGGTCAGGTGAACCTTGCGCACGCCCGGCTGGTGTTCGCCCACCTGCCGAACCGCCGCGACACCCTGGCCAAAGTCGCCTCCGCGTTGGCCCCGGGCGGGGCGGTCGTCATCGAGGACTGGGGACACTGGACCGGGCTGGTCCTCACCTCACCGATCAAGGGCGCCGCCCAGGTGTACGCCCGCTACCAGAATGCGCTGCTGGAGGTGTTCCGGTCGTTCGGCAACGACCCCACCTGGGCGATCTCGGCCGCGCAGGCGATGACCGAACTCGGCCTGGTCGGTGTGGACGCCCGCACGGAGTCGCAGTCGTGGCCCGGCGGCAGCCCCGGGTGCCGACTGCCGGTGGTGGTGTCCGCCGAGCTGCGCGAGCCGCTGCTCGGCTTCGGCGCCACGGCCGCGGACCTGGACGCTCTACCCGAGATCATGAACCACCCGCAGACCCTGGTCCTGGGCAACACCACCGTGTCGACCATCGGCCGCCGGGCCCGCTGACCTGATTCCTCCCCCATGAGGACCCGGCCGGGTCGTGGCGCGAACACCCCGGCCGGGTCCGGGGACACCCGACTCCTCCACCTACTCCGCGACTGAGCATCACGCACGTTCCCGCCGGGTCGTGCGGTGCTCCCGCGCACCCTCAGTCCGGCCGATATGCCGGGAAAGGACCGATGACTGTGAAACCAGTGACGCGTCGTGCGGCACTCGGCACGTTCACCGCCGCCCTGCTGACCGTGGCCGGCTGCGGCAACGACACCAGCACCCCCAAGGCCGCGGCGGCGCAGAAGGTGACGGCGTTGACCGGCTTCGGGATGATCGGCCAGGACGCCTACCTCGTCCTCGGCCGCGACCTCGGCTACTTCCGCGAGCAGGGCATCGACCTGCAACTCCAACCCGGCAAGGGCACCGCCGACAACCTGAAAGTCCTACTCGCCGGGCAGGCGCAGTTCGCCACCATCGACCTGACCGGCGCGCTGATCGCCCACGGCAAGAGCGTCAAAGGCTTCACCGTCGTCGCGGCGGTCTACCAGCGCTCCGTCTCCAGCATCACCGCACTCGACGGCTCGGGCATCACCCACCCCAGCGACCTGCACGGCAAACGGATCGGCTACGCCCCCGGCGGCGTGAATTTCATGCTTTTCCCTGCCTACGCCCGGCTGGCGGGTATCGACGCCACCAAGGTCACCTGGCAGCAGGTCGACCCGGCGCAGATGCGCGGCCTACTCGCCGCCGGGAAGCTGGACGCGATCACCGAGACGGTGATCGGCACCCCGGGGGTGGAGTCCACCGCCAAAGGCCGCAAGGCGGTCGTGCTGGCGTACAACGACTGGGTCACCGACCTGTACGGCAACGTCATCGCCGCCAAAACCGGCACCGACCCGGAGCTGGTACGCCGCTTCCGCACAGCCGCGCTCAAATCGCTGACCTACGCCATCGACCACCCGGCCGAGGCCGGCACGGCATTCCACCAGGCCAACCCCACATACCCGCAACAGGCCGCGACCGCCGAAACGGCGCTGATGGCCAGCTACGTACGAGCCGGAGCCGGCGAGGTCGGTGGGCTTGAATCCGGCCGCGTCGCGCGCAGTATCGCCCTGCTGCAAGGACTCGGCGCGATCCCCGCCGGTATCACCCCTGACGCCGTCGTGGACTTCACCGCCGCGACCGGCTGGAAAGGATGACGAGCCGGTGCAGACACTCGCCAAGATCACCCGCCGGGCGGAAGTCCTCGCCGACGACGCCCAGTGCGATGCCGCCGAGGCCCTCATGGAAGAAGCCCTAGCCGCGTTCAACCCCGAGGTCGCCGAACCGCACGGAGGACTCATTGACGCCGGCACCGTCTACGCCGAGGTCAGCCGCGGCCGCACCGACCTCAACCTGCGCTGGGCCACCTACGCCTACCGCGCCAGCCTGACCCTGCACGGCCCGGACAGCGAACGGGCACGACGAGCCGGCAACGCGCTGGCCACCGGCTACGACGCCCACGGCCGCTACGCCGACGCCATTGCGGTACGCCGCGACCTGGTCGCCATCTACACCGAACTGGACGGCGCTGATGCCGGCACCACCCTGGACGCCCGGATCTGCCTGGCCCGCAGCACCCACGGCGCCGGCCACTGCCAGCAGGCCATCACCGCGCTGCTCGCCGACTGGCACGACTGGTCACGCACCCACGGCGACGATCACCCCTTCGGTCTGCTCGCACTGACCTCGGTGGTCGAGCTGCTGAATCGGTGCGGACGCACCCAGGAAGCCAACGCATTGCTGCCCCACATCCAGGCGCACGCCACGTGGAGCAGAACACCGGAAGGCGCCGCGATCCTAGTCATGATCGCCATGAATGCCGCCAACGACCCGAACGCGGCCGACCACCCCACCGTATGCACGGGTCAGCCGCCGGATAACGCCGTTCTGCGCACCGACAGAAGTCACCGCGTCGTGCACCGACGGACCCGCTCCCGACCTCGCCGTCACGCATCCTCCCGACCCGAGCAGCCATGACAGCCCAGCCCGCCGCCCGCGGCACCAGCCCGATCCCCGCAACGTCCCCAGCGTTGGCAGCAGCGCGCATCCGCAACGTCGACTTCCCCAAAGCTCGACGCGGCGGATACGACGAGGCGGCCGTACGCACATTCCTCGACGGCGTGGCCCAGGACGTGGAGGAACTACACACAGCGTTGGTCATCGCCCACCAGGAAACCGAACGGTACAAGAACGCGCTGCTCGGAGGGTGGCGTTCCGAGCAGGCCGGTCCGAGCAGCGACATCAAGGCCGAGGCCGCCACGCCAGCACCGCCGCCGACCCACGCCGAGCACCGGACACCGCACACCATCGAGTCGCGCTACCAGCCCGCCCACGCCCACTACGGGTCATCCCCACACGCTCCCGTTGTCCAGGCGCCTATGGCGTTCGACCGCCCCTGAACAGACCGCGACCGTACTGGCCCCACGTTCCAATCCCAGTCGCCAATGGAGGGATACCCAGTGACCATCACCGGGCACAGCGACCCCAGCCTGGACCCGTACCTCGGCCCCATCGACCTGCGCCGGCCGCACTTCGTCGGCATCGGCGGATCGACCATGTCCGCGCTCGCGAGCATCTGCGCCGCACGCGGCCGCACCGTGACCGGCTCGGATGTCGCCGACTCACCGCGGTTGGCGCACCTTCGCGCCGCCGGGTGCCAGATCAGCATCGGCCACGACACCAAGCTCATCGAACAGGCCACCTGCGTGGTCTACACCGCCGCCACGGAGCACACCGAGGAAGTGATCATGGCCCGGATCCGCGGGTTCCCCGTGGTCCACCACGCCCAGGTCCTGCAAACCCTGGCGACCGGCCAGCACCTCGTTGCGGTGTCGGGCACCCACGGCAAGTCCACCACCACCGGCATCCTCGCCGCCGCCCTGTCGATGCTCGGCGCCGACCCCTCGTACGCGATCGGCGCGGACCTGCACCAACCCGGCTCCGGCGCCCACCACGGCACCACCGACCTGTTCATCGCCGAGGCCGACGAGTCCGACCGCTCGCTGCACTTCCTCGCCCCGTACCTGGCCGTGCTCACCGGTATCGCGCACGACCACCCCGAGAACTACCCCGACCTGCGGGCGCACATCGAGGCATACACGACCTTCGCGTGCGGGCTGGAAATCGGCGGGCTGCTGGTCGTCAACGCCGACGACCCCGGCGCGATGGACGTCGCCGACCGCACCCGCCGCGAGCGCCGAGACGTCACTGTCATCACCTACGGCCAGACCCCCGACGCCGACTGGCACATCGAGGCGATCGAACAGCACGGCTGGTCGAGCACCGTACGGATCCGCCCTCCACACGGCGGCACGCTCACCCTCCGCCTGAGCACCCCATCGGCGCACCACGCCCGTGACGCCGTCGCCGCGCTGGCCGCCCTGGCGTCGCTGGGCTTCGACGCCCTCGAGGCGGCGCCGGCCATCGGCGCGTTCCGCGGGGTGCGACGCCGCCTCACCCGCACCGGGCAAGCCGCCGGCGTGACCGTGATCGACAGCTACGCCCACCACCCCAACGAGATCACCGCCGACCTGCAAGCCGCCCGCACCATCGCCGGGGCACACAAGGTGATCGTGGTGTTCCAACCATCCGGCTACGACCGGGTCGCCGCCCTCGGCCGCGAGATGGGCGCCGCTCTCGCCGCCGGCGCCGACGAGGTGATCCTGCTCGACGTGCAGGGCGGCACCCCACGCCACGGCATCACGTCGCGGATCGTCGCTGACGCCATCACCGCCCACGGCGGGCGGGTCCACTGCCTGCCCGCTGATCACGCGCCGTCGATGGCCGGCGTGCTCGCGTTCCCCGGCGACGTCGTCCTGACGATGGGCACCGGTGACGTCACCCAGCTCGGTGACCGCCTGGTGAACAGTGTCGCCGCGCTGATCGAGTCGCGGCAGGCCCATCCCACCCCGGTCGGGTGACCGCCCGGGTCCTACCCCTCGCCGGCGCGGCAAGAGTGCCCAGACCACAACCCGTGCCGAACGTTACCAGCGGCGAGCTGCCCAGTTCGGCCGCAGCGGTCCGACAGCGGATGGACCGATGGCCGTGACGGCCCCCTTGCTCGCGGTGCCGCCCGGTCCCCAGGGCAGGCGGCATCGGAGAGGGGCGCCCGCACCGGTGGGCGCTCCTGGCACGTCCCTACGAGTCGCAGGAGGGAGGAGAGCGCATGGAGACCACGATCACCCGTCATGCGTGGGCCACGACCGTTCGCGTCGCGAACACGGACCCGCACGTGCTGCGGCTGTCGCCGGACAGCGGCGCGAGTCAGCTTCCGTTGATCACGCGTACCGGCTTCGAGCTGCGGCACATCGTCACCAGCCAGATCGCGAGCCTGTGACCAGGCCCGGTCTGCACCTGAAGCTCAGGTGCGCGGTCCCGGTCACGCCGTAGGCATGACCGGGACCGTGGTGTGAGGTCCGCCGTGGCGGCCCAGCCCTGGAGCCGGCCGCCACGGCGGTTACCGCCATCCCCCAAGGTTCCAAACGCCATTGCCGGTGCCGCTCCCGGTAGCCGGCTGCTCCGGTTCTGAAATGAGGTTTCCGCTGATGGGACGCATAAGCGCCCGCACCACGTCGTTCGACTTCGACATCGACACCCAGCCCGGCGAAACGGTCCTGTCCGCACTGCGGCGCAGCAACCTTCCCGCCTCCGGGTTCCTGCTCCAGGACGACCACGGTGGGTTCATGTCGCTGGCGCGTGTCGTCGGCGACGGCGAGACCGTCACCGCGCACTCGTTACGCAACCCGGACTTCTCCATCCTGGACCCCGCCGTACAGGTCGTACCGGCCAACGAGCCGGTCGCGGAGATCTTCGCCGCTGACGGGCCGCAACAGACCCTCACCCTGGTGCAGTTCAACCGGCAGCAGGGCATCGACTACATCTACCGCTGTTTCGCCACCGTCCTGGACGACTACCGGGCCGGCGCCGGCGGCGACAACGACATCCAGATCGCGTTGTCCGGCGGCGGCGACGGCCGCATCGTCGGCGAGTGCGCCGGCCGCTACCAACACGACAACCCCGGCGTGCGGTTCCACGCCGTGATCACCGCCAACGGGTTCGAAGACGAGACCGGGCACCTCACCAGCGCCGTACGCATCGCCCAGACGTTCGGCATCGCGTACACCATGTTCGACGAGGCCGCGTCGGCCCAGCGTCTCGGCTTCGCCGACGGGTTCGGCCCGGCGTTGGACCGCTACCGCGAACAGTTCCCCGACGACGAGGCCGAGGTGCTGGCCACCTACTGGGTGCAGGAACTGAACCTCGCCGTCGCCACCGAAACCGGCCGGCGCGGCATCATCTTCGGGTTCAACCAGGAAGACGTGATCGCCGAACGGCTCTACCAGGCCCTCAGCGGCAAGGTCCTGCCCCCCTACCCGGTCCGGGCCACCGCCACAGCGGACATCATCGCCCCGCTGTACAAGATCCCGAAACGGCTCATCGACGCCCTCGACCTCGACAACTCGATGACCAACTACGAACGCCGGCAACCGTCGGTGAGCTACCTGCGCTCGGCGCTGTACTTCGTGGCCTACCAGCTCATCGAGCGGTTCCCGACGCTGGCCGCCGCGTACGCCGACCCCACCATCCTGGCCCGCGCGTCCGAGGACGTCCCGCCGTGGCTGATCACCCCGGACACCCCATAACCCATCGTCAACCCGTATGGCTGATCAAGGAGCCGGCATGTCTTCGCCTGTCACCTTCCCCGCGCCGATGGACCTGCACAACCTGAGCAACGCCACCCTGCGGCGCGACCCGTGGACCCACGCCATCGTCACCGACACGTTCGTCAACCCCGACGTCACCGCGACGCTCATGGGCACCTACCCGACCACCGGCTTCACCCGCCTGACCCAGGCCGACTCCGACAAGAACTTCGACATGGAAGCCCGCAACGACGTCACGATGCGCGACCTGGACGACCCCTGCCCGTGGCAGACGCTGCTGCGCCAGCTCAACAGCCCCGCCTA
>DASVVF010000413.1:0-4849 GCA_036386695.1 Catenuloplanes sp.
GCCCGATGCCGTCACCGGCCACCACCGCGATCCGCGCCACCGTCACGTCTGCTCCTTCGCCCGTCCGACTACCGAACGCTAGGCCAATGTCCCGGTACCCGGTACGCCGATCCCACCATTCGGCCAATGCACAGGTCTTTCACAGCCGGCAGCCATGGAATGTTCAACCCCGGTCCCTACGGTGTGATCATCACCGCCCCAACGGAGGGGAAACCCCGGGTCATGGTCACCGAGCGCATCGTCGTGCGACACCGCGTCGCCACCAGCACCGCCACCTTCGGCCTCTGCTTCGTGGCACCCCCGGGCATGGCCCGGCGCCGCGCCGGTGAGGCCCTGGCCGACGCCGTCGGCGAGCTGCGGGCCGTGGACACCACTTTCGGCCCGCTGCGCGGCGAGAGCCTGGTGGCGCGCTTCCGGCGCGGCGAGATCGCCGCCGACACGTACGCGCCGCTGGCCGATCTGGTGCAGCGCTGCGTGGCGATGCGGGCCGCCACCGACGGGTGGTTCGACGCCTGGGCGGTGCCGGGCGGCTTCGACCCGGGTGGGCTGCTCAAGGGCTGGGCCGTGGAGCGGGCGGCGGCGCGGCTGCGGGCCGCCGGCATCGCCGACTACGCCGTCACCGGCGGCCTGGACCTGACGGTACGCGGGCACGCGCCGCACGGCGGCCCCTGGCGCGTCGGCGTGCGGCACCCGCACGACCCGCGCCGGCTGGTGGACTTGCTGGAACTGACCCGCGGGGCGGTGGCCACCACCGGGGCGGCGGGGCGTCGCCAGCACATCGTCGACCCGCACACCGGTGCGCCGGCCGACCGGTTCGCCGTGGCCACCGTCGTGGGACCGGACCTGGCGATGGCCGATGGGTACGCCACCGCCCTGTGCGCGGCCGGTCCGCCCGGCCTGGACTGGTTCCCCACCCCGGACGGCTACCGGGCGATCGTGGTGGACCACGCGGAGACCACGGGTTCCCGGGCGCGGCCCGCCACGGCCGTCGAGGCGACGACCATCGCCGGGACGGCGGACCTCGTCGGATCACCCGTCGGGGCGGCCCGGACGGCCACGCTCAGCGGGGCCCGGACGGCGAACCGCGACGGGGCGGGCCGGCGGGCGGACCTCGGCGCGGGGCCCGTCGGGGCGGCCGTCGGCACGGCGGTCGGGGCGGCGGCCGGAGCGGTGGCCGGCCGGTCGGGATGGCGTCGGTCATGGCCCGGCGACCAACCCGGTTATCGCTCCGCGTGACGACCCGGGCACGCTGACCGGAACGGTCGACGCCGGCCCGGACCCCCACCTGACGCCCGTCGGGACCGGCTCCGCGTGTCGGCCAGCGCAGAGCCGTCCGCGCGGGCGGCGGGTGGCACCATGCCGGGGTGAGTTTCGACCTCGTAGTGTGGGCGACCGGCACCGCCGGTACGCCCGATGACGTCCGCGCCGGGCACGAGCTGTGCCGGCAGGGACATCATCGCGACGGCGCCGTCGACCGGCGGATCGCCGCCTTCCACTATCGACTGACCGCGCGGTATCCGGACCGCGGCCCGTCGCCGGACGGCCACCCCAGCCCCTGGGCCAGCGCACCCCTGCACGTGGGCGCCGACCACGTGCGGATGTGCCTGGACATCGGCTGTCCCGACGCGGTCCTGGAGACCATCGAGCGGTTGGCCGCCGAGCATGACCTGATGCTGCTGGACGTCCAGGACGGCTCGGTCTACCCGCCACGGCACCGGGTCGGCTGACCCTCCCCCGGCACCCCCTGGGGCATCAGGGGCCCCGGGCCGCGCCGCTGGTGCGGCACAGCCCCCGGGGGCCCCGGTCCGCGAACGGCATTCCACCGAGACTCGAGCCCGCTTCCGTTGAATGGGGCGAACGCCCGTTGGCGATTCGCCCTGCCGTCCCCCCGGACGATCGAGGAGGAGTGGTGGAACTGACCGAAGAGATCTTCGACAGCCCGGTGAACTCGGTGGCCAGCCACATTCAGCGCTATGTCAGGACCGGCGGAAAGAAAGGTCAACTCTGGTACGGGAGGAACACGTTGCTCCTGACCACCCGTGGCCGAAAAACCGGCTTCCTGCGGCGCACCGTGGCCATCTACGGAGAAGACGAGGACCGGTACGTCCTGGTCGCGGCCAACAACGGCCTGCCGACCCATCCGTGCTGGTACCTGAACCTCGTGGACGACCCTGAGGTCTGGGTGCAGGTAGGGGCGGACACCTTTCCCGGCACAGCCCGCCCGGCAACCCCCGACGAACGACCGGAGCTGTGGAAATTCATGCTGACCGTACTGCCGCACTACGCGGCCTACCAAGCCAAGATCGAGCGGGAAATGCCCGTGGTCATCCTGGAGCGGAACCCGTGACCGGCGACCGCGGGCCGGGACTGCCCGAACAGCTCGTCGTGCGGGGAGCCCGCGAGAACAACCTGCGCGGTGTCGACCTGGACCTGCCGCACCGCCGGTTGGTGGTGTTCACGGGCGTTTCCGGCTCGGGCAAGTCGTCGTTGGCCTTCGACACCATCTACGCCGAGGGGCAACGCCGGCAGGTGCAGTCGATGTCGAGTTTCGCCCGCCGCTTCCTCGGCGAGATGGACAAGCCGGATGTGGACCGGATCGACGGGCTGTGTTCGGCGGTGGCGGTGGACCAGCGCTCGTCGTCATCGCGCAGCCCGCGGTCCACCGTCGGGACCGTCACCGAGATCTACGACCTCCTGCGGGTGGTGTACGCCCAGGTCGGCCAGCCGCACTGCACGGTGTGCCAAGCCGCGCTCGTCCGCCACGACGACGTCCTGGCCTGCCCCGACGGGCACCAGACCGCGGTGCCCGAGATGTACAGCCGGTCGTTCTCGTTCAACCTGCCGTTCGGGCAGTGCGCCGAATGCGCCGGCCTCGGCACGGCAGCGGTCGTGGATCCCGCCCTGGTCGTCCCGGATGGGACCTTGAGCCTGGCCGCCGGTGCCATCGCCGCCTGGCGGGCGGACACCTGCGCCCCGGAACGCGCCACCGCGGTGGCCCTGCTTGAGGGCGAAGGGCACACCGCCGACGACCCGTGGGACGGGCTGCCGGCGGCGCTGCGCGAGACGCTGTTGGACGGTAGGGACGTCCCGGTGAAACTGCGGCGTAAGACCCGCGACGGCGAGACCTGGCGGGAGGGCCGGTTCACCGGCGTCATGCCGTGGCTGCGTCAGCGGATCCGGGCCGCCGGCCCGGACGCCCCACTCGGGCACATCGAGGCCGTCACCCGTCCCGGCCCGTGCCCGGCCTGCGGCGGGGGCCGGCTCAACCCGGCCCAGCTGGCCGTGACAGTGGCCGGCATGGGCATCGGCGCCGTGAGCACGCTGCCGATCAGCGCCTGCGCGCGGTTCTTCACCGACGTCGACCTGAGCACCCGCGACCGGGCGGTGGTCGCCCAGGCCCTCGACGAGATCACCGAACGCCTGGAATACCTGGTCGCCGTCGGGTTGGGGTATCTCAGCCTGCATCGTGCCGCCCGGAGCCTCTCCGGTGGGGAGTCGCAGCGGATCCGGCTGGCCAGCCAACTGGGAACCCGGCTTTTCGGGCAGCTCTACGTCCTGGACGAGCCGACGGCCGGGCTGCATCCGAGGGACGGCGAACAGCTGATCTCCACCTTGCACGCGCTGCGCGACCAGGGGAACTCGGTGATCGTGGTCGAGCATGACCACAACATGATCCGGGCGGCCGACTGGGTGGTGGAGGTCGGACCGGGCGCCGGCGAGCACGGCGGTGAGCTGGTCTTCGCGGGCACGGTGGAGGACCTGCTCGCCAGCGACAAGTCCATCACCAGCGCCTTCCTCGACGGCCGACGTTCCATCGCGGCACCGCAGACGCGCCGCGAGCCGGCCGCCGGGCGGGAGATCGTCGTCCGGGGGGCCCGGCAACACAACCTCGCCGGGGTCGATGTGCGGTTCCCGCTGGGTTGCTTCATCGCGGTCAGCGGGGTCTCCGGCGCCGGTAAGTCGACCCTGGTGGACGGCATCCTGTACCGGGCCGCCGACCGCGCCCTGGGCGGCGAGGCGCCGGCGCCGGGCGTCCACGACAGCATCGAGGGCCTGGACCTGATCGACCGGGTGATCCGGGTCGACCAGTCCCCGATCGGCCGCTCGGGTCGGTCCACCCCGGCGACCTACACCGGCGTCATCGACCATATCCGCAAGGTGTTCACCCAGACCGACGAGGCCCGCAGCCGGGGCTACAAGCCGGGGCGGTTCTCGTTCAACTCCCCGGGGGGGCGTTGTGACGCGTGCTCCGGCGACGGGACCGTCCGCATCGAGATGTACTTCCTGCCGGACGTGTTCCTCCCCTGCGACGCCTGCCGCGGCTCCCGGTACAACGAGGAGACCCTGCAGATCCGGTACCGCGACCGCAACATCGCCGAGGTGCTCGACATGCCCATCGACGAGGCTGCCGAGTTCTTCGCCGGCACCACCGCGATCACCGACTCGTTGCAGGTGATGCGCGATGTCGGGCTCGGCTACCTGCGTCTCGGGCAGTCGGCGAACACGCTGTCCGGCGGCGAGGCGCAACGCGTCAAGCTCGCCATCGAGCTGCAGCGCAAGGCGGGTCAGCACACGCTGTACCTGCTCGACGAGCCGACCACCGGGTTGCACTCCAGCGACATCGACCGGCTCATGACGGTGCTGCACAGCCTCGTGGACGCCGGCCATACCGTCATCGCGGTGTCGCACAACGTCGACGTGGTCGCCGCCGCCGACTGGGTGATCGACCTGGGACCGGACGGCGGGGACGGCGGCGGGCAGTTGATCGCGGCCGGTACTCCCGAGGTCGTCCGGGACACCGCCGGCAGCCACACCGGGCGGTACCTCGCCGCATCGAACACGTAGGACG
>DASVVF010000414.1:0-2344 GCA_036386695.1 Catenuloplanes sp.
TGACCCGGGTGTCGGTGCGTCGGGCGGCGGCGTCGGTGGCGTTACGGCCGATGGTGTAGCTGGTGACGTTCGCCAGAATCAGGGCCACGGCGACCGACACCAGGGCAATCCGCAGACGGGTGATGAGCTGGTCCCCGACGACGAGCTGTTCGCCGCTGCGGCCGTGCCGGTTGTCGGGTGCGCGGGGAGTGTCATCGGTCATGGTCGTCCTCCTTACGGCCGGTGTCGGGGTTGATGCCGTGGCGGATCAGGTACGCCTCATAGCGGGCGACGCGCCGCAGGCTGTCGTCGAGTTCGTGGCGCAGCGCGTCAGCGGTCTGTAGTGCGTCGTCGAGTTCCTTGTCGATGCGGGCGTCGAAGCGGGCCTGGCGGGTGTCGGCCGTTTCCCCGCGTTTGCTGCGTAGCGCGAACCAACCGGAGGCCAACCCGATGACCAAGGTGACCGCTTGGGTGGTCCACAGCAGCTCCACCGGGGGCTGGGTGTCGCCGGCGGCGAGCGTCGCCCACAGCAGAGCCCACCCGCTCGAGGGCTCGGGGGTGAGGTGCTGCATGGTCAGTCACCTCCGAGATGCCGGGCAGTGCTGCGGGCCGCGACGCATGCCCCGGCGGCGATGAGGATGGCGAGGACGAGCTGCGGCCACTCAGGCGGTTCCTGGTGCAGCAGGGCGGCGCCGGCGAGTCCGGCGGCGCGGGTGGCGTACCAGGCGACCAGCACCGTGAGGCACACCCGTAACGGTCGAAGCCGGCCGGTGTTGACGGCGTCGTGGGCGGCGCCGTAGGCGGTGATGGTCAGGGTGAGCAGGGCGACGCCGCGCACCGTGGGCCCGCCGAGTAGCGGCAGGGTCCGCAGCACGTCGAAGGCGTGGCCGTGGTACGCGGCGTCGTCGAGCATCAGCCTGACCGCGTGGCTGGCCGTCGCCGCCAGCACGGTGGCCACCAGCAGCCGCCACCACGGGCACGGGGCAGCCGGCGCCCGGGCGGTCAGGGTCACCATCAGCCGACGGTGGCCGGCCGCGGCCCGCCGAGAGCGCCCTGCCCACGGCGTCCCACCTGCTCCGCTGTGGTGAACCGGTGCGGTTCGGGATGACGCGCCATCAGGGGGTGCCTCCTGGTGGCGCGTCGTTCGCGGTCAGCGCCGCGGTGGTGGTGTGCGCCGTGGCGCTGTGGGTCGCGCATGGGCGGGTCTCCTCTCGGTGGGCATGCAGAAGCCCTCGCCGCAGGGCCGCCGGGGGTGGCGGTCGGCGAGGGCGGGCACGGGTGTGCCGGGTCAGTGGATGGGGAGGGGTCCGTACTCCATGCGGGGGTCGGCGTCGATCGCGACGGAGAAGGCCACGCTGCGCACCCCGTTACCACCGGTCACGGTCATGGAAGCGCTCATCGGCCCCCAGGGCTGGGCGTAACTGATGAACACGGCACCGGTGATGTTCGAGGCGCCGATCTCGGTGGTGTCCCAGGAGTGCAGCTGCACGCCACGGGTAGCGCTGGTCCACGTCTTGGCGGTAGCGGTGCCCGGGAGTTCGTTGCCGATGACGCCGTAGAGAAGGTTGCCGTGCCGGGGGCGGGGCAGGCTCACCCACGGCGCGGCGACGGTGGACGGTGTCCCGCCGGCCGGCGTCATTCCGTGCGCCAGGTAGGGGCCGGCCCCGCCAATCGCGATGATCCATCCCATTGCTCGTCCCGGCTGCGACCACTCCCACCGCCACAGCGGGGGGTCGGAGGCTCTGACGGTGTTGAAGAACAGCGCCGCGTGGCAGTTAGCGCCGTCGGAGCCGGTCCGCAACAGCCGCCACGGGGCGGGAACGGTCACCGTCGGGCTGGTGGCGATGGAGGCGATAACGGCGATCAGTAGGTCACCGGGTCGGGCTTCGCTGGGCGAGTTGAGGCTGACGGTGTCAGCGTTCTCGCCGGGCTTGAGGACATTAGACATCCCGGTGATGTGGATGGGCATCAGGCCACCTCGATCTGCACGACCAGGTCGGAACCGGGATTGGTTGACCCGACCTGGTCGATGTCGACGCTGAGGTACTCCCCGTCGGCGACGGTGACCACGTCCAGGGCGGTGATCTTCCCGGTGCCGGTACCACCCGCCGGGATGGTCGGCCGGTTGGGCTGATTGGTGAAGATCGTGGCGCCGTTCTTGTTGACGTCGAGGATGAGGTTGCGGCCGGTGGGGGCGTCGACGACGTAGCCGCGCACGCTGCGGATGCTCAGGGTGGTGCCGGTGTCGTTGTACCAGCGGTAGGTGCCCGCCGCGGCGGTCAGCGGCCCCTGCTTGGTGAACGCCAGGGACCGGCCAAGGTTTGGTGCGCGGATGGCTCCGCTGGCGGTCACCCAGGCCAAGCGG
>DASVVF010000415.1:0-3471 GCA_036386695.1 Catenuloplanes sp.
TGGACGGGCAGAAGCGACTGAAGAACGCCAAGGTGCTCTGTGTGGGCGCGGGCGGTCTCGGCTCCCCGGCGCTGCTGTACCTGGCCGCGGCCGGTGTCGGCACCCTCGGTGTGATCGACTTCGACACCGTCGACGAATCCAACCTCCAGCGGCAGATCATCCACGGCGTCTCTGACATCGGGCGCCCGAAGGCCGAGTCGGCGGCGGCGAGCATCCGCGAGATCAACCCGCTGGTCAACGTTGTCGTGCACAACACCGCGCTGGACCGCGACAACGTCAAGGAGATCTTCAGCCAGTACGACCTGATCGTCGACGGCACCGACAACTTCGCCACCCGGTACATGGTCAACGACGCGGCGGTGCTGCTCGGCAAGCCGTACGTGTGGGGGTCGATCTACCGCTTCGACGGCCAGGCGTCGGTGTTCTGGAGCGAGCACGGTCCCTGCTACCGCTGCCTCTACCCGGAGCCGCCGCCGCCCGGCATGGTGCCGTCCTGCGCCGAGGGCGGCGTGCTCGGCGTGCTGTGCGCCTCGATCGGCTCGATCCAGGTCAACGAGGCCATCAAGCTGCTCACCGGCATCGGGGAGACCCTGGTCGGCCGGCTGATGGTCTACGACGCGCTGGAGATGTCGTACCGCAAGATCAAGGTCCGCAAGGACCCGGCGTGCGCGCTGTGCGGTACCAACCCGACCGTGACCGACCTGCTGGAAGACTACGAGGACTTCTGCGGCGCGGTGTCGCCCGAGGCGCAGGCAGCGGTGGTGGACGCCACCATCACCGCCCGCGAGCTCAAGGAGATGCAGGACGCCGGCAAGGACATCTTCCTGGTCGACGTGCGCGAGCCCGCCGAGTACGAGATCGTCCGGATCCCCGGCGCCACGCTCATCCCGAAGGGCGACATCCTGTCCGGCGAGGCACTCGCGCGTTTCCCGCAGGACCGGCAGATCGTCCTGCACTGCAAGAGCGGCGTCCGGTCCGCGGAGGCGCTCGCCGCGCTGAACGCCGCCGGCTTCCGGGACGCGGTGCACCTGCAGGGCGGGGTGCTGTCCTGGATCAAGCAGGTGGACCCGGCCCTGCCGACCTACTGATCCCGACCGTCGCAGCCGGCCGGCCCACGCGGCCGGCCGGCTGCCGGTGCTCTGGTCAGGTCCGCAGGTGCCCGTCGCCGGTGATCACGTATTTCGTGGAGGTCAGCTCGGGTAGGCCCATCGGGCCACGGGCGTGCAGTTTCTGCGTCGAGATGCCGATCTCGGCGCCGAAGCCGAACTCACCGCCGTCGGTGAACCGGGTGGAGGCGTTCACCATGACCGCGGCGCTGTCGACCCGGGCCACGAACCGGCGGGTGGCGGCGACCGACTCGCTGACGATGGCCTCGGTGTGCCCGGAGCTGTACCGACGGATGTGGTCGACCGCCTCGTCCAGCGAGTCGACCACGGCGGCCGAGATGTCGGCGGACAGGTACTCGGCGGCGAAGTCGTCCCCGGTCGCCGGCAGCACCGCGTCGGAGTAGCGGGCCACCTGCCGGTCGCCGTGCACGGTCACCCCTGCCTCGGCGAACGCGGCCAGCACCCGGGGCAGGAACGCGTCGGCGATCTCGGCGTGCACCAGCAGCGACTCGGCGGTGTTGCAGGTGGACAACCGCTGGGTCTTGGAGTTGAGCACCACCGCGAGGGCCTTGTCGAGGTCGGCCGCGGCGTCGACGTACACGTGACAGTTGCCGACCCCGGTCTCGATCACCGGCACGGTGGACTCCTCGACCACCGTTTTGATCAGCGACGCCCCGCCGCGCGGGATGAGCACGTCGACCAGGCCGCGGGCGCGCATCAGCTCCTTGACCGAGTCGCGGCTGCTGGCGTCCAGCAGTTGGATCGCGTCGGCCGGTAGGTCGGCGTCGGCGATCGCCCTGCACAGCACGGACACCAGCGCCGCGTTGGACCGGAACGCCGACGAGGAGCCGCGCAGCAGGGCGGCGTTGCCGGACTTGAGGCAGATGCCGGCGGCGTCGACGGTCACGTTGGGTCGGCCCTCGTAGACGATGCCGACCACCCCGAACGGCACCCGGATCTGGCGCAGCTCCAACCCGTTGGGCAGGGTCGAGCCGCGCACCACCTCACCCACCGGGTCCGGCAGCGCGGCCATCTGACGCAGCCCGTCGGCCATCGCGGACACCCGGGCGGGGGTCAACGCCAGGCGGTCGATCATGGCCTCGCTCTGCCCGGCCGCGCGGGCGGTCACCACGTCACCGGCGTTGGCCGCGACGATGTCGTCGGCCCGCAGTTCCAGGCGCTCGGCCATCAGCAGCAGGGCCGCGTCCTTGACCGCGCGGGTGGCGGTGCCCAGTTCGACGGCGGCCACCCGGGCTCGGGTGGCCTGTTCGGTGACGCTCATCCTTGCACTCCTCGGGGTGGTCGAGCGGTCCTCGCGCCTACAGCAGTACCAGGTCGTCGCGGTGCACGACCTCACGTTCGTACGCCGGGCCGAGCGCCGCGGCGAGCTCCACAGTGGAACGCCCGAGCAGCCCGGGCAGCTCCACGGCGTCGTAGTTCACCAGGCCCCGGGCCACCGGGGCACCCGAGCCGGCGTCCACCAGGTCGACCGGGTCACCGGCGGCGAACGAGCCGTCGACGGCGGTGATGCCGGCCGGCAGCAGCGACTTGCGCCGGGTCACCACCGCCTGCACCGCGCCCGGGTCCAGGTGCAGCCGCCCGCGCGGGCTGGTGGCGTGGGCCAGCCAGAACAGCCGGGCGGTCGGCCGCTGCCGGACCGGGTGGAACAGGGTCCCGACCGGCTCGCCGGCCAGCGCGGCGACCACCAACGGCGCCGCGGTCAACACCACCGGAATGCCGAACCCGGTGGCGATCCGGGCGGCTTCGACCTTGGTCACCATCCCGCCGGTGCCGACCCCGGCCTGGCCGGTGCCGCCGACGGTCACCTCGCGCAGGTCGGCCTCGCCGCGCACCTCGTCGACCCGCCGGGACCCGGGCCGGGCCGGGTCACCGGTGTAGAGGGCGTCGACGTCGGAGAGCAGCACCAGCAGGTCGGCGTGGACCAGGGCGGCCACCAACGCGGCCAGCCGGTCGTTGTCACCGAAGCGGATCTCGTCGGTGGCGACGGTGTCGTTCTCGTTGACGATCGGCACCGCCCCGAGGTCGAGCAGCTTGCGCAGGGTGCGGTACGCGTTGCGGTAGTGCACCCGCCGGGTCACGTCGTCGACGGTCAGCAGCACCTGCCCGACCGTGCGGCCGTGCCGGGCGAAGCCGGCCGCGTACCGGCCGATCAGCAGGCCCTGCCCGACGCTCGCGGCGGCCTGCTGGGTGGCCAGGTCGCGCGGGCGCTGGCGCAGCCGCAGCGGCGTCAACCCGGCGGCGATGGCGCCGGAGGAGACCAGCACCGCCTCGCGTCCGGCGGCGGGCAGCGCGGCCAGCGCGTCGACGAGGGCGTCCATCCGCTCGCCGTCGAGGCCGCCGGCAG
>DASVVF010000416.1:0-2100 GCA_036386695.1 Catenuloplanes sp.
AACGGCTCGGCGATGAAGTGGCAGCGGCGCACGGTGCCGTCGCCGTTGACCGAGATGGCGGTCTCCCCCGCGTGGCACGGCTGGTCGAGCGACAGGTGGGGACGGACGCTGTAGCCGAACAGCGGGTCCAGCCGCGTCCACCGGGCCTCCTGGGCCGCGTCGTACCGGTGCCCCTCGGCCGCGTTCGCCCACAGGTAGACCTCGTCGGGCAGGGCGGCGCGCACCGCCTGGGCCTCGTCGAGGTGCTCGGGCAGCGCGACCACGCCGACCGAGAACCGCACGCCGAGGCGCTGCAGCGCCGCGCACCGGTCCAGGAACCGGTCCCTGGTGACCTCACCCGGGTGGTACGTCGTCCAGAGGGCGGCCGTGTCGCGGTCGGCGGCGGCGAGCCAGTCCGGGCGGGCCGCGAGGTTGGTCTGGATGGCCACCCGGTCCACCTGCGGCAGGTGCGAGAGCCGGACCATGGCGTCCCGGTACCACCGGCGGGTCAAACCCTCCCCCCAGGGGGTGAACAGCACCGACAGCCGCACGTCGGTCGTCGCGGCGACCCAGTCCACGAACCGGTGCAGCGCGACGCGGTCGGCGCGCAGCAACTCCGGCGGGTCGTGCCGCTTGGCGAACGGGCAGTACGGGCAGGCGTAGTTGCAGCTCGCCAGCGGGCCACGGTAGAGGATGGCGAGTCTCACCGCAGGACGTACCCGTCCATCGCCCGGCGTACGGCGCCGGAGACCAGCCACGGGCCGATCGCGTCCGAGTACGCCAGGCCGGCACCGGTCAGCCGGGTGCCGCCGGCGTCCGCCCAGCCCCGCTCGACCAGCTCCGCCAGCTGGGGGAAGTCCCGGTCGACCGGGGAGCCGAACCGGTCGACGTACCCGCCGGGGTCAATGCCCGGCGCGCGCAGCAACGACGTCAGCAGCCACCGGCGGCGCTGCTCGGTGTCGTCCAGGTGGTAACCGAACTCGGCGTGGGCGAAGTCGCCGGCCGGGCGGCTCAGGTAGTCGTCGATCACCGCCCGCACCCGGGGCACACTGACCGCGTAGTCGAACGAGTAGTGCAGCGTCGTCGTGTACGACCGGGCGCCGCAGCCGAGCCCGACCATGCCGTCGTCCTGGCAGCAGTAGTCCGCCCCGTCCGGCGTGGGCACGTCCGCGCGCCGGAACTGCCGCATGGACTCCTGCCGGTAACCGGCGGCGGACAACGTCTCAACCGCCTGGTGGTACAGGGCCAACCGCTGGGTGTCCCAGTCCGCCCGGGTGTGCGCGCGTCGGCCGAGGCCGGTCAACGGGCGAACGTACAGCGGGTAGAGGTACAGCTCCTCGGGCGCCCAGGCGAGCGCTGCCCGCAGGCTGTGGCCCCAGGTCGCCGCCGTCTGCCCGTCGATCCCGTAGATCAGGTCGATGTTGAGTGCCGGGATCGCGGCGTCGCGGATCGCGCCGAGCGCCCGTTCCACCTCGGCGCGGCGTTGCGGCCGCCCGGCGGCGCGGGCCTCGCCGTCGAGGAAGCTCTGCACCCCGATGCTGATCCGGGTGGTGCCGTGCGCGGCCAGCACCGCGAGCCGGTCGGGGGTGGCCGTCGCCGGTGACGTCTCCACCGCCAGCGGCACACCGGGCAGGGTGACGCCCATCGTGGCCGTCGCGATGGCGAACAGTTCCGCCAGCTCACCGGCGGACAGGTAGGTGGGGGTGCCGCCGCCGAACGCGGCCCGGGCGAACGCCGCCCGCCCACCCAGGGCGGCGCTGACCTGCTCGGCCTGGCGACGCAGCTGTCGCAGGTAGGCCGACACCTGCTCGGCGGGAGGGTGGGAGCGGGTGAACAGGTTGCAGAAGCCGCAGCGCATCTCGCAGAACGGCAGGTGCACGTAGAGGAAGAGCGCCTCGGTGCGCTCGCCGCTCCAGACATCAGCCAGCGCGGGACGCGGCCGCAGCGCCCGGTAGGCCGTCTTGTGTGGGTACGCGTACAGGTAGCCCTGGTACGGGCTCGCGGCGACGTCGGTCACCAGTCCTCCCGGTGCAGCTCGAAATGCGCGTACGGGACCGTCCACACGACCTCGTGACCGATCCGGTGGCCGGTGTGCCCGTCCTCGCCGTAGGCGGTGCCGTG
>DASVVF010000417.1:0-2170 GCA_036386695.1 Catenuloplanes sp.
AACGCGGTGCTGCTCGCGCACGACGGCGCGACGGTGGGCATCGGCATGGGTCAGGTCAACCGCGTCGACTCGGCGCGGCTCGCGGTGGCCCGCTCAGGTGGCCGGGCGGCAGGTGCGGTGGCGGCCTCGGACGCGTTCTTCCCGTTTGCGGACGGCCTGGAGGTCCTGCTCGACGCGGGCGTGCGGGCGGTGGTGCAACCGGGCGGGTCGGTGCGTGACGACGAGGTCGTGGCCGCAGCCCGCGGGGCGGGCGTGACCATGTACCTCACCGGGACCCGGCACTTCTTCCACTGACCGGGAGGGGTTCGGTTTGAGCACCGACGATCTGCCCACCGACGACGTCCGGCACATCTACGACCAGCGTTTCGAGGACGACTGGCTGGTGGAGGAGCTGAACCGGACGCACTTCGAGCGGTGTGTGTTCGACGAGGTGGACCTGACCGAGGCGCAGCTGACCGGCTGCGTCTTCACCGAATGCCAGTTCGCCAACGTGCGGTTCAACTCGGCCACGGTCAACCGGTGTGCCCTGCTGCAGTGCACGGTGCGACGGAGCTCGTTCTTCGACGCCGAGCTGCTCGACTGCAAGCTGACCGGCACCGAGTTCGTCGACTGCGAGCTGCGTCGGCTGCGGGTGCGCGGCGGCGACTGGGCGTACGTGCTGCTGCGCGCGCAGAACCTGACCGGAGCGCAGCTGGGCGGCCTGCGGCTGGCCGAGGCCGACCTCAGCGACGCCGACCTCAGCGGCGTGGACCTGCGTCGCGCCGACCTGTCGTACGCCCGGTTGCGACACGCCGTACTGCGTGGTGCCGACCTGCGCGGCGCCGACCTGACCGGGGTGAAGCTGCAGGAGGTCGACCTCACCGAGGTGGTGATCGACCTGGCGCAGGCCGGCCTGTTCGCCGCCGCCCACGGTGCGGTCGTGCGCGGCTGAGCGCGACCGGCTCCCCGCCGCCCCCCGTGACGGCCAGCCGGGGTGACGGCCAGCCGGGGTGACGGCCAGCCGGGTGACGGCCAGCCGGCTCAGCCGCTCTTGGTGACGGCGGTCAGGTCGATGCGGGCGCCGCGGTCGGTGCGGAGGTTTCCCACGACGGCGCGGTAGCCCAGGTGGGTGCGGCTGAAGCGCACCGGGATGGCCGGCATGTCGGCCGCCAACAGGTCTTCGGCCCGTTGGTACTGCGCGACGGCGTCCGGTCCGCCCCGGGCGGTGGCGCCCCGGCGCACCGATTCGTCGAATTCCGGGTTGCGGTATCCGATGTCGTTCGCGGCGCCGGTGCTGCTGAACAGCGGGCGGAGACCGTTTTCCATCGAGGGGTAGTCCAGGTCCCAGCTCACCCGGTACAGCCCGGTCAGCCGCCCACCGCGCACCCCGGCCAGCAGGTCGGCGAAGGTCGGCTGGGGTGCCCCGGCGCAGGCGACCCCGAGGTTGGCCGTCAGTTGGCCGCAGAGCACGTCCACCCAGGCGCGGTGATCGCCGTCGGAGTTGTAGGCGATCTCCAACCGCGCCGGGCCGCTCGCGCCGGTGTACAACCGGCGGGCCGCCGCCGGGTCGAACCGGCAGCCAGGACCGCACCCGTCGGGCCGGTAGCCGGGCACGACCGGCGGCACGAAGGAGCGCGCCGGCTCCTCGGCGGCCCCGAACACCGTGCGTACCAGGGCGTCCCGGTCGATCGCCATCGAGACGGCGCGGCGTACCCGGGCGTCGCCGAAGGTGCCCCCGGTCATCGGGAAGGCGAGGAACTGCACCACCGAGCCGGCGGCCGCGTGCACCCGGCCGGCCAACTCGTCCCCGGCGGCGGCCAGCCGCGGCCCCGGGATCGCGCTCACCACGTCGAGCCGGTCGCGTACCACGTCGGCGTAGGCGCTGCCCAGGTGCCGGTAGACCCGGAACTGGACGCCGGCCACCTGCGGCTTTGCCCCCGGATAGGTGTCGTACCGCTGGACCTCGATGTGCTCGCCGCGCTGCCGTGCCGCCCGCAGCCGGAACGGGCCGTTGCCGATCGGGGCGTCCTGGAAGCCGGGGCGCAGCACCCCGGGCGACTGCCACGCCGCAGACGGCAGGGGGTGGAACGCCGGGTTGGCCAGCAGCGCCGGAAAGTCGCTGAACGGCTGGAGCAGGCTGACCGTGAACGTCCGCTCGTCGATCCGGTTCAGTCCGGCCAACGCGCGCGCC
>DASVVF010000418.1:0-5227 GCA_036386695.1 Catenuloplanes sp.
AAGGCCATCCGCGACGGGTGGCGGTTCTCCCGCCACATCGGCGAGCAAGGCACCTGGTACCTGCCGCACACCCGGGATCGCAACGCCGACCGGGCACGCCTGGAACGCCTCGCCGCCGCCCTGCACGAAGCCGGCTACCAGGCCGAGATCGAGGTGGACAACACCCCACGCGACGCCGCCGCCATCGAGGCCGACCGCGCCGAACGAGTCGCCGGCAGGGTCGAGCGTTACACCGAGCTGGCCGACGCCCGGCACACCTGCGGCGGCGCCCGCCTCGACCACGTCACCGAACGCCGCTCGCACATCCCGCTCGCCCAGCCGGTCATCAGCCCCCGGTTCGGCAACTACCTTCGCCGCCTCAACCGCACCGAGGCGTCCGCTCGTGCGGAGGTCGCCGTGGGCGACCACTGGCAGCACCGGGCGCAGGCGGCCGAGTCCACGCAGCGGTATCGGCTGAACCCGCGCGTCATCACGCGCCGGATCAACCGCCTCGATGCCGACCACCGGCGGTGGCAGCGCTCGCTGGACACGCTGCGGGCCGCTGGTGAGCGCGGCGAGTACGCCGATGGCGGCTGGTACGCCGACCGCGCCGCTGAGGCCATCACCCGAGCCGAACAGGAGATCGCCCGCCTCGACGGGCAGCTCGCGTACTGGCGCGCCGAGCTGACCGCGCTGGAAGCACGCGGGGCCTGGCAACCGTGGACCCGGGAGCACTTCCGCGTCGGAGACGAGGCGAAGGTGATCGGCACCTGGTACCCGGTGCTGCGGGTCAACGGGAAGTCCGTCACGGTCACCCCGCTCGTGCTGATGGGACAACCCTCCACTAGCTCCTGGACGGACACCGCCCGCTACGACAAGATCCACGGCCGGCGCCGCGACGGGAAGACCCTGCACACCCCGCCACCACCACCGGAGGCCACCTGCACCGAACGGGTCACCGCCCCGATCAACGACGCCGATGTCATCACCGAGTCCGATGGTGACCCATGCGCAGGGACGCCGGTAGCCCGGGTGACCGTGCGCCATGACGGCGTCACCTGCGGCTGCCAAGGCAGGTGTATGACTCCTGACCCGGACGAGCCCGACGGCCCGGCGGCCGAACGGTGGACTGAGGTGCTGCTGCTGTGCGCCGGGCACCGCAACGAATACACCCACGTCCTCGGCACCGTTCCGGACGCCACAACCGTTGAGGACTTGACGTGAGCCCCGGCGCAGGCTCGTATCCGCCGTTTCCGTTGCCTAGCGGGGAGTCGATGTACTGCCGCACCTGCCGGCGCTGTCTCAACGTGCACACCGACATGGGCGGACGGGTGACCTACCTGCACACCACCGAGCTACGCGGGCAAGGCACCGACCACGCCGCCGATCCGGTACCGCTGTCGCAGTTCGCCGATCCGATCATGGAGTGCGACTTCTGCTCCGCGCCGCACCCGGTGTTCGTGTACCGATGCGCCAACCAGCGCACCGACCACCGAGTAGTCACCGCGAGGATGATCGGTGCCCGGGACTACCGCGACCGGCACCACGCCGCTCGCACCCGCCGCCTGGTCACTGAACCCGGCACCGTGCAGGCATGGGGTGAGCGATGGAGTACTTGCTCCGACTGCGCCGACCTCATCGAGGCCCGTGACCTGCTCGGGCTGATCCGCCGGGTGGTCGACGCCATGCCCGCCAAGTTCACGCGCGGCAACCGCCTCGCCCGGGTGCGCGGCGAGCTGCACACCACCTTCGGCAACGTCCTGGACACCCTGGCACCCGGACGCGGCCGAATCACACCAGGCAATCCCCTCGGCCTGTGGGAGTGCGAACCGACCCGCGACACGTAACCGCCTCCCAGCTCAGCGCCGCGCCGGCCTCGCAACGGCCGACACGGCGTCATCAAACCCCGACCGCATCGAGAAAGGGTGAGAGTCCCGTGCGCCTCGACGAGCTGCTCACACAAATCCGCACCTACGCCGAAACCCACGCCAAGGCACAGAGCTGCCGCGCCACCGCCGGGCACTCGACCATGCCCGCCGACCGGGCCAACCTCAACGCCCGCGCCGACTTCTGGACCCAGGAAGCCGCCGGACAGTACGCCGCCATCACCGAACTGTTGGCCGAAGAGACGGCCTCCACCCTCTACGCCACCCCGGACGCCTTCATGCCCGTCCGACTGCCCGGCCCGGACCTGCGCCACATCGAGCTACGCGGCATGTTCAGCGACGGCGACCGCACCGTCACCATCACCTTCGACCTCACCCAAGCGGTCACCGCCGCCACGCTCATGATCGCCCTCGCCGGCATCGGCAACGACCGCACCGGCGGCCCCATCGGCGCCCTCGTACCCTCGATGCCCACCGCTGCGCCGAGCTGACCGCACCGCACCGCACGCCAGGCCGCGCGGACACCGGTAACCCCGGCCGCGCGGCCCCGGCGTGTCGGCGTCGGGAGGCCGGTGTCCGTGCGCCGCACATGGCGGCCGGCTGAGGCGGTGGCCGGTGGGCACACCCGAGGGTGCGCGCAACCCCAACCGGCCACCTCGCCCCGGCACGGGCCAAACCACGGCACGCGCACGCACCGCCGCATCACTCCCCGCCCGAGACGTACCGGGATGCTAACTCGGAAGTAGACCTACTTCCTCCCCATTAGGGCCGCTTCGCGTAGCGGAGCGACCGGGACTAACCCCCCCACCCCATCGCGCCCGGTTGGAGGACACCCGGAGAGGATGACGAGCATGGCCAGCCGCATCCGCCAGCGACGCCGCCAACTCGACCGGGCCGGTGTCGCGACCCGCACCGGCGCAAGCCTGGCCACCGTGGACGCGTGGCACCGCCGCCGCGCCGAGACCGGCTTCCCCGAGAAGACCGATACCGACTCCGAGGGCCGCGACTGGTGGTGGCAGGACGACATCGACGCCTTCCACACCGCTCACCTCGCCGCCCAGGCCGCCCGGTTCACCACCATCGACCGGCGCGGTGACCCCGACGACCTGCTCATCGCCCCGCAGGCCGCGAAGGTGCTGGGCTACCGCGACCACCGCAGCCTCACCGCTGCGCTGCTCGACCACCCCGACGAGGTGACCCAGCTACCCAGCGGCCGACTCCGACGCCGCTGGTACCGGCGGACCATCTGGGCGTACGCCGACGACCGGGCCTCGCACCTGTCCACCGGCCGCCCCGTCGGCACCGGCACCGGACCTCGCAACCCGCACCCCTACGCCGACGACCCCCGGCTCGACGCCGCCATCCGATTACTGAGTGAAGCTGAGGCCGAGGGCCGCGGCGGCATCGGCCTCGGTGCCGAGCTGGCCCGCCGACTCGACATCACCGATCGCACCGCCCGCAGGCTGCTCGCCGCCGCTCGCCTCGCGCGTGCCAGCTCTGTGCAGACCTAGGCTCACACCGGCGCTCGCCCGGACAACTGCCCGGGGATGCCTGGCGGGCGGCACACGTCGGCCGCGTCCGGGCGCTCAGCCCGTGTCGCCGGTGCGCAGGTCAGCGGTGATGGCAGTCAATGCGGCGATCAATGTTTGGCATTGCTCAGGAGTCAGGTCGAGGTCGTGGATGTGTTCCCCGCTGAGGTAGATCGTGGGTGGCAGCACGCTGGCGGGGTCGATACCACTCTCCACGGGATCGATGTCGGCGTGCCACGCCCGGACGATCAGGTCGGTGGGGTGCTGGACGAGGACCGGCACCCTGAACGCGCGTCCTCGGTGAACGACAGGTCCGTCCGGTGCGGCTTGGTGATCGCACTCGACGCACCAGTTGGGGCATGGTCGCGCGTGTGGCTGCGGGCATCGCCCGCCGGGCAGGGTCATGGTGGTCTCGCTCATGGTGTTACTCCTTTCGGAACGGCTGGTGGAAGGGCTCAGGCACGTTGTCGGGGGCGGTTGCCGTTGACCGATGGCGCCTCGGCCTTGACCACGTTGAACAGCTCCGATACGCGCGTGGTGCGGACCGTGTGGCCCTTTCGGCGCAGTCGTGAGGCCAGCGCGTCGCGGCTGAATCGGCGGCCTTCACGTCGCAGCTCGTCGCGTGCCTCTCGGGCGGCCGGCAGTAGTGGTACGAGATCGGGTGCCAGCCCGGCAGCGCCAGCATCGTCGCCGTGTGGGCCGGACTCGGGCTCCTGCTCTGCCTTGTGCTCGGACTCCGGCTCCTTCGTGGGCTCGGGTTTGGGCCGCTGCTCGGGTTCAGACTCGTGCTGTGGTTCGGTCTGCGGCGCTGCTGTGGGTTGGGGCTCACGTGCGGGTGCCGGCTCGGGTTCGGTTTCTCGGGCGGGCTCCGGCTGCCCGGCGTGGCTCGACGCGGGTTCTGGGCGTGGGTGCGGTGCCGTTGGGTTGTCGGCCGTGATGGTGGCGGGGACAGCGATGGGCCGGCTGAGATGGTCGGGTGCGTGTCCGTTAAGCGGCTGCGGGGCGAGAGCCGGCCGCACGCGACTTGGTTCGGGGTGCCGTGCTGGCTGGGACTCAGGGCTTTTCGATGGCGGCCTGACGGTGTGAGCCGGTTGGGCGCGAGTCGTCGGTGGGGTCATGGCTCGGATGCGTGAGCCGAGTTCGACTAGGGAGACGGACGCGACGATGATGAGGCCGTCTACGGACAGCGGCAGCAGGTATGGCACCGCTCCGGTCTCGCCAAATCGGGCGACCACGCCGACCATATGCCAATAGCTGACGTAGGCGGCGATGCCAGCGATGGCCGTGGTGGAGGCGATCCGCACCGCTCCGAGGCCCTTGCGGTGCACGGGGATGTGCGACACCAGCTCGACCGTGAGGAGCAGGGCGAGGGGCGGCCAGGCGGCGATGGCACGGGCGATGGGGTGCGGTTGGGCATGCAGGATGTTCGCGGCGACGGACGCGGCCACGCCGAGGGTGAGGGTGGCGCGCACGGCCCATTGCAGCCGACGCAGGTCGACGAGGGTCATCCACGTACCCCCGGGGCGACGGGTCGGAGCTGGCGTTCGGCGACGCGCCGGGTGGCCTCGGACGGTTCGGCCTCTCCCAGGTCGGCGAGGCGTTCCTCCAATCGGTGCAGGGTGCGGCGGACCGCGTCGGGGCGGTGTTGGCGGCCGTGGATTCGCATGATGCGCTGGTATAGCTCCTCGTTGACCGGGTCGAGGTCCAGTGCCCGTTCCAGTGCGGCGACGGCCTGGTCTGGTTGGTCGGCCTCTACGAGTTCGGCGATGCGGGCGTGCACGTTGAGGATTTGGTGGCGGTAGGTGGTGGCGTAGTCGGTGACCCAGGTCCGGT
>DASVVF010000419.1:0-5686 GCA_036386695.1 Catenuloplanes sp.
ACGCAGCTCAAGGCGGTTTGAAGCCACCCCCCGCAGGGCGACTCCGAAGGGCCAAATCCTTCATCAACTGCACAGCACCGCGTCCAACGAGGGACTCCTACATCACCTACAACCTCGCTTTCCGCGTTCGTGGCACACTGACATCACCTACATCAACACCTGGCAGGGCTGGCTGTATCTGGCCACCGTCATCGACCTGGCCTCCCGCCGGATCGTCGGCTGGGCCATCGCCGAGCACCTACGCACGGACCTGGTCGACGCCGCCCTCACCGACGCCCTCGCGCGACGCCGGCCCGCGTCCGGGCTGGTCTTTCACTCCGACCGCGGCTGCCAGTACACCAGCGCCCAACACGCCCGCCTCGCCGCCGCCCACGGCGTCCGGCTCTCGGTCGGCCGACGCGGACAGTGCTGGGACAACGCGGTCGCCGAGTCGTTCTTCTCCACCATCAAGACCGAACTGCTGCACCGGCAGCCATGGCCCACGCACACCGCCGCCCGGCAGGCCATATTCGAGTACATCGAAGGCTGGTACAACACCCGCCGTCGGCATTCCAGCCTCGGCTACCTCAGCCCCACCGCGTTCGAAGCCACCGGCCGCGAGCCGCTACCAGAAGGCCAGGCAGCCTGATTAAGATCAACACATCGACCCTGTCCGTCGAAACGGGTCAAGCCCACCTCGGCATGGCGACCCCGGCGATGACCCTCGTCAACCGCGACGGCCGGAAGCTGGCGTCGCTGCCGATGCCGTCCCGGACGGCCTCCCGGCCCGCCCTCTACCAGGCGCTGCGCGACGAGGCGGTGCGCCGGGGAATCCCGATCGAGTACGGCAGACGACTCGAAGACGCGCGGTTCACCGCCAGCGCGGTGCGAGCGCGGTTCGCCGACGGCACCACCGCCGAGGGCGACCTGCTGGTCGGCGCGGACGGGCTGCGCTCACGCACCCGTACGATCATCGACCCGAAGGCCCCGCGCGCCCGGCACCTCGGATTGCTCAACACCGGTGGATACGCCCGCGGCCTGCACCTGGACGGCGGCGAGCCGGGGGTCGCCCACTTCGTCTCCGGGCGACGGTGCTTCTTCGGCTACTTCATCCACCCGGACGGGGACATCTGGTGGTTCGCCAACCCGCCGAGCCGCCGGGAACCCAGCCGACAGGAACTGCTCGCGGTCACCGTCGAGCAGTGGCGGACCCGCCTGAATGACCTGTTCTCCGACGACACCGGGCCGATGCTCGACATCATCGCGGCCACCGACGACATCTTTCCCGGCTGGAACACCTACGACTTCCCCACCGTGCCCACCTGGCACAACGACCGCATGATCATCATCGGCGACGCGGCACACGCCGCCTCCCCCTCCTCCGGCCAGGGCGCCTCCATGGCGATCGAGGACGCGATCGTGCTCGCCACCTGCCTGCGTGACATCGCGCCGGCTCCGCGGGCCTTCGCCGCCTACGAGAAGTTGCGCCGGGCGCGGGTCGAACGGGTGGTCAAGCACGGCAAGCGCAGCGGCGACGGCAAGCCCCGGGGCCCATTCAGGGCCATGATCGGCGACCTGGTCCTGCCGGTGATCATGCGCCGGCTGGCCGCCGGCGACAGCTTCTCCTGGCTGTACGACCACCACCTCGACTGGCAGGCGCCGGCGACATCATCGCGTTCCTGAGCCGAGGTCCGTCCTGGTGGGGATGGCCCGCCGGCTGCCCGGGGGACCACGGAACGGCGAACCGGATCGGTACGCTTACCGCAGCAGCCGACAGGAGGAGGGCATGACGTTGCCGACCGCCACCGTGCTCGTGGTTTTCGGGCGCGGCGTGCTGTGTGCCGGCAGCCGTTACCTGTTGACACCGGCCAGTACGGCCCGGGTGCGGGCCGTGGTCGACTACGTCACCGCGCATCAGCCCGCCTTCGCCGGCGCCGTCTGCGCGGGCCGCACCCCACGGATCGTTTTCAGCGGCGGATGGGCGGAGGCGTGCGAGGGGGTTGCCCCGCCGCCGGCCGGGTCCCGCGAAGGCGACCTGATGCTGCAGCTGGCCCGCGCCGCCGGCCTCGACCGGCACGCGGAACTGCGCGCCGAGACCCGCTCCCGCAGCACGCTGGAAAACCTGCTCCACACCTTGCAGGACGGCCTGCTCACCGACCATGTGTTCAGCGCCGGGCAGCCGCTGGGCATCGTCTCGCACAGCTGGCATCTACCGCGCATCAGGTTTCTCGCCAACAAGGTCCTCCGGTTGCGCGGTGCCGCACTGCTCGACGTGCCCGCCGCTGGCGGCGAGCCGGCGGCCCGGTGGCCGTCCGAACGCGCGGTGCACTTCGCGTCCCGGCTGTGTTTCCTCGGCGTGCGGGACGCGGCCGACCTGCTGCGCCGGGAGCGCCGGATGGTGGCGTCGATCCGGCGGGCCGAGGGGCTGGCGCGCCGGCGGGCGTCCTGACCGACCCACCGGCGCAGCGCGCCGTCCCCGCCGGTGGGTGGCGAATCCCACAGCTGGGATCAGCGCGCACCGGGTATAGGAGAGGACCGGCCCGGGTCGTGGAACCCCGGGTCAGCGACACGTCGAGGAGATCACGGTGGCAGCGCGCGACCAGGCCGGGCGGGAAACACGATGATCGTCCTGGCGCCGGCGTACCAGCCGGGAGACCATCTGCTCACCCTGATCACCGACCTGCGTGCCGCCGATCCCGACGTGCGGGTCGTCGTGGTGGACGACGGCAGCGGCCCCGCGTGCGCGCCGGTTCTCGCCGCCGCGCGCGACCTCGGCTGCACCGTCCTGCGGCACGGGGTGAACCGGGGGAAAGGGGCGGCCCTGAAAACCGGGTTCGGGCACATCGCCCAGGCGCATCCCGGCGGCCACGTCGTCTGCGCCGACGCCGACGGCCAGCACAGTGTCGCCGACATCATGCGGGTGGCCGACCACGTCCGGCGTACCGGCCGGATGGTGCTCGGGGTGCGTCGTTTCGATGGGGCGGTACCGCTGCGGAGCCGGGTCGGCAACACCGTCACCCGGCTGCTGTTCCACGCCGCCACCGGCCGCCCGGTCCGGGACACCCAGACCGGTCTGCGCGGGTACCCGGCCACCATGCTGGACTGGCTGCCGTCGGTGCCGGGTGAGCGTTTCGAGTACGAGATGAACCTGCTGCTCCATGCGGCCCGGGACGGCCACCCGATCGACGAGATCACCATCGCCACCACTTATCTGGACGACAACGCCTCGTCGCACTTCGGCGCGCTCGCCGACTCGGTCCGGATCTACCGGCCGCTGCTGCGGTTCGCGGGCTCGGCACTGCTGACGCTGACCCGGTCCCATCGCTGAACCGGTCCCCCCGGGCGTTCGGGCCGGCGGAGCGGGCGGCGGGTGAGTTGCCAGACGCGCTACGCGGGCGTGGGGTGCTGGGTCACGGTCTGCAGGTAGCCGGGCTCCCCCAGGGCGTCCATCAGCCGCAGTTGGGTATCGAGGTAGTCGATGTGGTGTTCCTCGTCGGCGAGGATGTCCTCGAAGATCTTCGCGGAGGTGACGTCGCCGACGGAACGCATGTGCTCGATGCCCCGGCGCAACCGGTCGATGGCCTCCGCCTCGACGAGCATGTCGGCGTTGAACTGCTCGCGCACCGATTCCCCGATGCGCAGCGGGAACAGCCGCTGCAGGTTCGGCAGGCCGTCCAGGAACAGGATCCGGTCGACGAGGACCTCGGCGTGGCGCATCTCGTCGATCGACTCGTGCCGGGTGTGCGCGGCGAGCGTCGGGTAGCCCCAGTTCTCCTGCATCTTGGCGTGCAGGAAGTACTGGTTGATCGCCGTGAGCTCGGCCGTGAGTTGCTCGTTGAGGAATTCGATCACCCGGGGTTCACCCTGCATGGAACCGATAATAACCCCAAAACGGACAGGTCACCGAGAGGTCGCCGTGGCGTGTCGGCACGTCGACTGCTCCAGGATCTCGGCGATCCGGTCCAGGCAGGCGCCGCAGCCCGTGCCGGCCCCGCACGCGTCGCCGACCGCTTCCTCGGTCTGGGCACCCTGACGGATCACGTGGCGGACCACCCGCTCACGGACGTGGTTACACAGGCAGACGTACAACAGGACTCCTTGTTAGGCGTACCTAACTTAGGATGGCCTACATCCGGTGACGTCGCAAGTGGTTCATGAACTCCGTCTCACCGCGCGGACCAGGCGATCCGGCTCTCAGGCGGCGCTGAGGTGCAGCAGCGCGGGCGTCGACCAGGGCGAGGTGAAGGTGGCCCGCCCGGTGCCGACGGTCCCGGCGCTGCGCGTCGTGCCGGTCACCACGTCGTACCATTCGGCGGTCAACCGGGCGCCGGCGCCGGGTCCGGTGACCTCGAAGCTCAGCGCGCCTCCGGCGCCGAGATAGCCCAGATCGGGACCCGGGGTGGCGACGGAACATGGTTCTCCTTCGAGGTGTCCCGCTCAGTCGTCGACCTGCAGGCGGATCACGTCGTACATGATCCCGGCCATCGGCTCCATCCAGTTGTCGGCCGTCGGGGCCTTCGGCGGTCGGGTCGGGGACAGGGTGATCACGTTCTCCCCGGGTCTGATCGCGGTGGCCGCAAAGACGACCGGCGGCAGTTGCCGGTACATGCCCCGGTTGCTCAGCCGGTACGAGGCGTTGTCTCCGGGCGGGCCCGGCAGCGGGTCGAAGCTGGCCAGGTCCGTCCCGTTCAACCCGATCCGCAGCGTGCCGAACACCGAACTCGCGATGGCGATGTCGAGGGTGGCCACCCCCCGGTCGTAGCCGTCGGAGTGGAAGCGGATCCGCCAGGTGGTCAGCGACCGGTCCGGTACGGTGCCCCGCCAGGCCAACTGCAGGTCGGTGCCCGGCGTCCGGTACGCGGGCTGGAAGTAGTTCCAGTCCGTGGCGATGTCGTCGACACCGATGGTGAAGTCGACGTCGTCGGGGAACTCGTACGGGTACTCAAGCCACGTCAGGTGCTCCCGGAAACCGTTCGGCCCACCGAAGGTGTGGAATTCCCCGGACGACCGGTCGGGTGTCCCGATCTGCCACAGCGTCCTGCCGTGGGTCGCCGGATAGAAGTGCAGCGTGCTGAGGTCGTGCTCCTTGCGGGCGCCGACCCGCACCCCCTGGCGTTTGTACTCACCCAGCGCCCCGTCGACAAAGGCGGTGAGGGTGTAGACCCCGGGCCGGACGTCCTCGACGGTGAACCGACCCTTCGCGTCGGCCCGGGCGGAGTACACGTAGTCCCGGCTCTCGTACTGCCAGTCCTCGCCGGGGGCGGACAGCAGGACCCACGCGTTCTCCGCCGACTGCCCGCCCTTGATCCGCAGCCGTCCGCTGACCGTGGAACGGGTGGCGGCGGCGTACGCCGGGTCGGACACCCAGGAGTACGGCCACCGGGCCCGCTCGCGCCGCGCCTGCCGCTTGGCCATGGCCCACATGTCACGCACGTTGGCGACCGGGTCTTCGCCGGCGGCGCTCTCGTTGGCGTAGAGGAGGAACGGGCCGTAGACCTTCTCCCAGCCCTTCTCCGGGACCAGCGCCGGCGAACCGTAGTGCGACGTGAACGGGTGCCAGAGCAGGATCTCGCCCTGGTAGTAGTCGTGGACCGTCAGCTCCTGCTTGGTCGGGCCGCCGTTGAACGCCTCCTTGCTGGCCTGGATCAACGACAGTCCGACCCGCCCGTTGGAGGACATGAAGACGTGGTTGTCGCCCTCCAGGTCG
>DASVVF010000420.1:0-25971 GCA_036386695.1 Catenuloplanes sp.
GCAGCCGGTCGGGTCGGCCAGCACCCAGGCCACCGCGCCCGGCGACGTGTCGCCCGGCGCCGCGCCGCCGGCCGCCGGAGCGGCGATCTTCCTGTCGGCCACCGGCGACATCATCATGGGCAGCGTGCCCGGGCGCCTGCCGGCCGCCGGCGGCAAGGGCTTCTTCGACTCGGTCCGCCCGGCGCTGCGGGCCGACCTGGTGATGGGCAATCTGGAACAGCCGCTGACCGAGGACACCGGCGCCGGAAAATGCGACCGGGCGAAACCGGCTTCCGCCACCCCCGGTGCCGCGCGCGGGGGTGCGGCCACGCCGTCGACCGTTGCCGCCCCGACGCGGCGCACCGCCCCGAAGGCCACCAACTGCCACCAGTTCCGGGCACCGCCGGGGTACGCGGCGCACCTGCGCGACGCCGGTTTCGAGGTGCTCAACCAGGCGAACAACCACGGTCACGATTACGGCGCCGCCGGCTACCGCAACACTCAACAGGCGCTGGCGGGGCACGGGTTGGCGCACACCGGGGCGAAGGGCCAGATCACCGTCGTCGAAGCAGCCGGCGTGCGGGTTGCCGTGCTCGGCTTCTCGTCGTACGCGTGGAACAACAGCCTGGTCGACATCGGCGAGGCCCAACGACTCGTCCGCCGGGCCGTCGGCCAGGCGGACCTGGTGGTGGTACAGGCGCACATGGGCGGCGAGGGCGCCGACAAGGCCCACGTCAAACAGGGCACCGAGATGTTCCTCGGCGAGAATCGCGGTGATCCGGTGAAGTTCTCCCACGCGGTCATCGACGCCGGAGCCGACCTCGTCGTGGGGCACGGCCCGCACGTGCTGCGCGGGATGGAGTTCTACCGTGGTCGGCTGATCGCCTACAGCCTGGGCAACTTCGCCGGCGGCGGGCGGACGCTGTCGAGCCGGGGGCCGTTGGGCCTCGGCGGTGTGCTGAAGGTGTCGCTGACCCGCACCGGCGATTGGGCCGGCGGTGAGTTCCTGTCGACCCACCTCGACGGCGCCGGTCGGCCCACCCGCGACGACCGGGAGCGGGGCCGGGCGCTGGTCGCCGAGCTGTCCGCCGACGACTTCGGCGCCACCGGCGCCCGGCTGTCGGCCGACGGGAGCATCTCGCCACCTAGTTGATCGCCCGCTGTGGCCTGACTGGTGTGGGCTGTGGCACCGCCGGCTGGCGAACTGTGCCGGCGCGCCGGGATCGGACCGGCGCGACCCCAGACCGTAGCCCGTGATCCTCAGACCGTAGCCCAGGGGCCCTGCCCGGGGCTCCGGACCACGTCGGCGTCGTGGCGCAGCACGGCGAGGTGCAACAGGCGCAGCTGCGGTGAGACGTCGAGGCCGAGTTCCTCGCCCATGGCAGCTCGGGCCCGGTCATAGGCCGCCAACGCCGAAACGTGGTTGCCCTCCAGGTAATGCGCGCGGATCAGCAGGTCCCAGAGCCGCTCGCGCAACGGGTGCAGGGTGACGAGGCCGGCGAGTTCGGGGATGAGTCGGGCGCGATCGCCGATCATCAGACGAGCCTGCGCGTGCACCTCGACGGCGGCCAATCGGGTCTCGTTGAGCAGCTCAAGGTGAGCTCGCAGCAGCCCGCTGCCCTGCGCCCCCGCACCTGCCGTGCCCCGCCAGAGGGCCAGACCTCGCGACAACAGCTCGACCGCCTTCGGCGCGTTGCCGCGGGACAGCTCGGCCCTGCCCCGGGTGGTGCAGTTGGAGAAGATTCGGCTGTCGACTTCGTCGTCATCGGCTGCCAACCGGTACCCCCCGTCACCCCCACGGGTGGTGACGAGCCGGTCATCGAGCTGGGCGGCGGAGAGCGTCTGCCGGAGCCGCATCGCATAGCTACGCAGATTGTGCAGGGCTGATGCTGGCGGATTGTCCCAAAGCAGGGTGATGAGCCGGTGGTAGGACAACTCCTGTCGGGGGAGCAGCATCAGGGCGGCGGCCAAGCCGCGAAGTTTTGGGGCGGCGGGTGCCGTCGCCCGGTCACCCAGACCGATGGTAATCGGTCCGAGCAAGCAAAAATGACTCACAGCAGCCCCCGCACGCTGTCCCCGCGCTGATCGTCACAGATCATACCGGTTGGCGATCAGGGGTAAAAGCATTACCCAACGCACTGGCATCATGACGCTGCGTCGATATATCCGGAATATATGCGTGGCCGATAGCCTCATCGGCACCTATGTCGGCCGCTGTTGCATGACCCGGGCGGCCAAGGCCCAGGACGAAACAGGGAGGCACGTTGCTCAAGAAGAGCATTCAGACCCTCGGCGCGTTGGCTGTCGGATTTGGGGCCGTCCTGGCGACGGCCACCCCGGCGGCGGCGGCCTGTTCCACCAACCTGCTGTGCCTTTACCAGCACAACAACTACGGCGGTGGAAAGTACACGAACAACTTCGGTGTCAATGGCGACAACTACACTTACCACGACGGCGACCGATTCGACAATGGTTACCCCCTGGCCGACGCGGTGACCTCGTACCAGAACGCCGGGACCGGAACTGCCGTTCTCTGGACGGCGCACTTCTACGAAGGCAACAGCTGGACCGTTTACCCCCGCGAGAATCGCTCGTATATGACCGGGTTCAACGACGTGGCCTCGTCGCACTACTGGGATTCATTCTGACGGACGTAGCGGCAGAGGTCTCCTCGTACGCAGCGGAGATCTCTGCCGTCTCTTGGCAATGGGGATTTGCAGGTGAATGACGGACGGGCCATCCTGACCCGCGGCGCCGTACTGGTAACAATTCTGGCTTTTACCGCCGGATGTACGTCAAAGCCGGCTTCCAACGACGCCGCGGAGCCGCCGATACGGGTGCCCGCAGCGGTCGATATGCGGACCTTCACCCTCCCGCTCGACGAGTACCGTAACTCGGATTCCGTGGCGGCTGTCGTGTCCAAAGCGAACGGGCTGCTGTTCGCGCAGTGCATGCGGCGGTTTGGATTCGAGGTACCCGCGACAGTGCCGAAGGCCGCCCCGGTCAAGGGCTACGAACGGCGTTACGGTCTCACCGATCAGGCCAAGGCGCAGCGACTCGGCTACCACCACCCCGATCAACCTGCCACCGGTGCGGCCCGCCCGGCGCAGCCGGCCCCGCCCTCGGCCGCGTACGAATCGGTGGCCCGCGGTGAGGGCCCTCGGACCCACCAGGGCCAGCAGGTGCCGGAGGGTGGCTGCGCCGGCGAGTCGTGGCGGCGGCTCGACGAGGGTGCCCCGGCGGTGGAGGATGCCCGGCTGGGCGACCGGCTCGCCTCAGAGGCGTTTCAGCGCACCATTGCCGACAGCCGGGTACGGGACAGCTACGCGAACTGGAGTTCCTGCATGAAGCGGCGGGGATTCGACTATGCCGATCCCTGGAAGGCGGTGAACGACCCGGCGTTCATGACCGACCGGGCGAGCGCGGCCGAGATAGCGGTGGCCGTGGGGGACACCGGTTGCAAGGCGGAGGCCAAGGTGGTTCAGGTACAGGCCGCCGTCGAGACGGCGTACCAGCAGCGCGCGCTCGAACAGAACGCGGAGGCGCTTGGCGTCGTCCAGCGCTTCCTCAAGGCCCAGCAGAGCAACGCCGCGCGCGTGGTCGCCGCCGGCTGACCGCCGTCAATACCGGGCACGTCTGGGCAGGATGCGAACATGACCGAACAGTGGCAGCCGATTGACGGCCCGAAGCCGGTCGACCCGACGGTGACCGGCCCACCGCCCATGGCGCGGCGTCAACGCAAGGCGCTCGTACTCGCCGTCACGTGTGCCGTCGTGTCGACAGCCGGGCTGGCCGCCTCGACGCTGATCAAGTCGCCGCGGGAGGTGGCGGCGACGACCCGGGCACCGCAGCCGTCCCTCGTCACCGCAACGGTTGAGCGTCGGGTGTTGGCGTCCACCGTGGTCAGCCGGGGAATCGTCGCTGCGGCTACCCAGGTGCAGGCCGCGCCCCTCTCGTCGACCCAGGGCGCAACGACGCAGATCGTGACCGCGGTGCGGACGAAGGTCGGCAAGCGGGTGAAGGCCGGCGAGGTGCTGCTGGAGGTGTCCGGCCGACCGCTCGTCGTGCTGACCGGGCCGGTGCCGGCCTATCGTGATCTGAAGCCGGCCGACAAGGGCCGGGACGTAGCAGCGCTACAGGAGGCCCTCGGTTCGCTCGGGCACTACCGCGGCGGCGACCGTGACGGTAGCTTCGGGCCGGCCACGAAGCGGGCGGTGCTGCGCCTCTACGCGGCGATCGGCTACGACGCGCCGGACACCGGTGGGCCGGGCGGAAGTCGGGACCGGGAGGCGCTCGCCAGCGCCGAGACCGCCGTGGAGGAGGCGCGTCGCCAGGTCACCGCGATGCGGCGGCGGATCGCGGCGGGGGCCACGGCGGGCCGCGCCGAGGAACCCCTGACCGAGCAGGTGACCTACCTGATCCAGTCCCGCGAGCGGGCCGAGCGGTCCTACAGCGACCTGGTGTCGCGGACCGGACCGATGCTGCCGATGGCCGAAGTGATCTTCGTCCCCGGCTTGCCGGCCCAGGTCTCCCAACTGGCCGCCAAGCTCGGTCAGCAGGTCCAGGCCCCGCTGGTCACGCTCGCCGTGGGCGAGTTGACGGTGCTGGCCAAGCTGACGCCCGAGGTGGCCAAACTTGTCAAGCCGGCGATGTCGGCGCAGATCGTTGCCGAGGCCCTCGGGACCGAGGTGACCGCAGCGGTGGCGAGTGTCGGAACGGTCACCACGGAGGACGTGGCCGGTCCGGTCGGCTCCGAGGCCGCCGGAAACGCCAAGGCCGCCCCGGCAACCGGCCCGCCGTACGCCCCGGTCACGGTGCGGCCCAGGAAGGCGCTGCCGCCGGCGTGGGCGGGACAGGACGTGCGGGTCACCATCAGTGCGGCGCAGACGGCAGGTCCAATGCTCGTGGTACCGCTGTCCGCAGTGTCCTCGGGTGCGGATGGCCGGACGACCGTCGCCCGGCTCGGTGACAACCAGCAGGTCAGCAGGGTCGAGGTGGTCGCCGGAGCGTCAGGCGACGGCTTTGTCGCGGTCAACGTGGCCAACGACGCGCTCGCCGAGGGCGACCTGGTCGTGATAGGTGGGTGACCGGCGCGCCGGACCGGCGTCGGGTACCCCTGTGATCAGCTTCCGCGGCGTCGCGCTGACGTATCCCGGGCCGCCCCCGGTACCCGCCCTCTGGCCGGCCGATCTCCGCGTCGACGTCGGTGAATACGTATCGGTGGTCGGGCCGTCCGGGTCCGGCAAGTCCACCTTTCTGAACATCGCCGGCCTGCTGGACCGGCCGACCGAGGGCGTCTACGAGCTGGACGGAACGGACACGAGCCGGCTGGCCGAGGCCGAGCGGACCGCCCTGCGCGCACGGAAGATCGGCTTCGTCTTCCAGAGCTTCCACCTGTTGCCGTACCGCACCGCCGCGGAGAACGTCGCGCTTGCCCAGATGTACGTAGGAGTGCCCCATGCCAGCCGGCGGCGTGCCGCGGCGGAGGTGCTGGAGCGGGTCGGGCTCGGCGCGCGTAGTCACGCGTTGCCCACCACGTTGTCCGGCGGGGAACGCCAGCGGGTGGCCATTGCCCGGGCCCTGGTGAACCGGCCGCGGTTGCTGCTCTGCGACGAGCCCACCGGCAATCTCGACAGCACGACCGCGGCAACAGTGCTCGGCATTCTCGACGAGCTGCACGGGCTCGGCCTGACGATCATTGTGATCACGCACGACTCGATGGTCGCCGGTCGAGCCGACCGGACGGTCACCATTCGCGATGGGTGGCTACGGTCCGGGAGCAAAAGGAGCCCCGACGATGCCTGACCTGTCGCGTTGGCTGAGGCGACCACGGCGGAGCGGCGTCGTGGAGCTCTCCACGTTCGGCCCGCGAGACCTGCTGAGCGAGGCCGTCGCGGGGATGTTGCAGCGTCCGGGGCGATCGGGGCTCACCATGCTCGGCACCGTGCTGGGCGTCGGTGCGTTCGTTGCCGTACTCGGGCTGACAGCGACGGCGAGCAGCCAAATCGACGAGCGGTTCAACGTCCTCGCCGCGACCGAGGTGACCGTGGAGGACATCGGCACCGAAAACCCCGCCGATCCGCGGATGTCGTTTCCTCGGGACGCCGCCGCGCGGGTCGATGCCCTCAACGGGGTCGTTCACGCGGGGGTACGTTGGCCCGTCCCGCGCGGTGTTGCGCGCATCACCACGACACCCGACGGGAATCCCACCGCTTCGGCCGGCGCGGCGGACGATCCCGGGGCGGGGTTGTCGCTGCTGGCGCTCGACCCGGGGGCACTCGCGACGGCTCATCCCGTCCTGAGCGCCGGGCGCCTCTACGACCGCTTCCACCAGACCCGGGCCGAACGGGTGGCGGTGCTGGGCGCGGCGGCAGCCGGGCAGCTCGGCATCAGCCGGCTCGACGGCGGTCCAGCGGTGTACGTCGGTGGCACCGCCTACGTCGTCATCGGCATCATCGGCGATGTACGGCGTCAGCCCGACCTGTTGCTGTCGGTCATCATCCCCACCTCTGCCGCGCTCGATGCCTACGGGCCGCCGGTCGACCAGCGGGCCACCATGGTGATCGAGACGCGACTCGGCGGAGCGCAGATGATCGCGCGCCAGGCGCCGCTGGCGCTGCGCCCTGATGCGCCGCGGTTGTTCCGGTCCGTCGCCCCGCCGGACCCTACCTCGCTCCGGCACAGCGTCTCTTCTGATCTCAACGTGCTGTTTCTCCTGCTGGCGGCCGTCTCGTTACTCATCGGCGCGGTGGGCATCGCGAACACAACGGCAGTGGCGGTGCTGGAGCGCACCGGGGAGGTGGGCCTGCGCCGATCGTTGGGCGCCCGCCCGAAGCATATCGCCGCGCAGTTCCTCACCGAGTCGACGGCCCTCGGCGCACTCGGCGGACTGCTCGGAACCGCCATCGGAGTGGTGACCGTGGTGCTTGTCGCGGTGACCCACCGGTGGACCGCGGTGCTTCAGCCCTGGGCGGTGCTGCCGGCGCCGCTTGTCGGGGCTGCCGTCGGGCTCCTTGCCGGGCTGTATCCGGCGTTGCGTGCCGCCGCCATCGAGCCGGCCGACGCGATCCGTCGTTGACCGCGCCGCGTCGCGGGCCCGTTGGCTGAACGGTGACCGGCGAACCGGCGCGACCTGTCGGCGCCTGGCGTCTGGGGCGGCTGCGACCCGGCGACGTACGCTGACCGGTGTGACGCCTCCCCCCGCGAAGACCGCCAAGACCGTGGCGGCTGAAACCGAACTCGGGCGAAAGCGGCGGGTCCGCCGGATGGCCCGGGCGCTCGCGGAAACCCACCCCGACGCGCACTGCGAACTGGACCACGGTAGTCCGCTGGAGCTGGCGGTGGCCACCATCCTGTCGGCCCAGTCCACCGACAAGAAGGTCAACGAGGTCACCCAGAAGGTCTTCGCCCGCTACCGCACGGCTGCTGACTATGCCGGCGCGGACCGGGCCGAACTGGAGGAGCTGCTCCGGCCGACCGGCTTCTTCCGGAACAAGACCGACTCACTGATCAGACTGGGTCAGGCTCTGGTGGAACGCTACGACAGCCAGGTCCCCGGCCGGCTGGTCGACCTGGTGACCTTGCCCGGCATCGGGCGCAAGACCGCGAACGTCATCCTGGGCAACGCGTTCGACGTGCCCGGGATCACCGTCGACACCCACTTCCAACGGCTGGTGCAGCGCTTCGGGTGGACCACGGAGACCGACCCGGTCAAGATCGAATTTGCCGTCGGGGGGCTCATCGAGCGGCGCGACTGGACGATGCTGTCGCACCGGGTGATCTTCCACGGCCGCCGGGTGTGCCATGCCCGCAAGCCCGCCTGCGGGGCGTGCACCCTGGCCGCGCTCTGCCCGTCGTACGGCACCGGGCCGACCGAGGCGGCCGCGGCGGCCAAGCTGCTCAAGGGTCCGCGGGCCCGGGAGGTGGCGGCGCTGGCGGGAGTCGACCCCGCGCTCGTTCCCGAGGCCGCCACCGCCGCGCCGGACACGCCGTGACCGCCGGCCGGAGAACGCTGCCGGTAAGCCGGATGAACCGGATCGGTCTGATCCTCGTATCTCTGCTCGTGCTCGCCACCGGTTGTACCGACCCTGCCACCGCGCCCGACCGTTCGGCACCGCCGCCACCGTTCGGCGACTGCGCCGCGCTGACCGTGCCGCCCCCGGCGGCCCCGCCCGGGGCGGTCCCGGGCGACCCGCCGCCCGACGCGGTTCCCCGCGACGCCGCGCTGCCCGACGTTGAGCTGCCGTGCATGACCGGCGGGGGCGCGGTCCGGGCGACCGGGCTGCGCGGCCCGGCCGTGGTCAACCTGTGGGCGTCATGGTGCCCACCGTGCCGCAAGGAGCTTCCCGCGGTGCAGCGCTTCGCCGCCCGGGCGACCGGCACGGTGCACGTCGTCGGGGTGGTCACCCACGACGACCGGGACGCCGCGGCGACGCTCGCCACCGAACTGGGGATCTCCTTTCCCACCCTGGAGGACCGGGAGGAAAAGGTACGCAAGGGCGTGCGCGGCCCCGGCCTGCCGGTGACCGTGTTGATCGACCGATCCGGCAGGATCAGGCTGGTCCAGCTGAAGCCCGTCGACGACGCCACGCTGCGCGGCCTGGTCGAGCGGCATCTCGGCGTGCGGGTCCCCGCGTGAGGCGCGGCGGCACCCGCGGCAGCTCCGTCGCGGTCGGCACCCGCACCGGGCCGGTGGAGACCGGCCTGCGGACCACCCCGGTGGTGACCCGGTGAGCGTGGACGGCCTGCCGGCGTGGTGGCAGCCGCTGCTGCACCGGGTGACGGCCGCCCGTACCGAGGACTTCACCCGGCTGGCCGCCCCGGTCACCGGCGGTCGGCGCAGCGCCGCCGTCCTGGTGCTGTTCGGCGAGCAGCCGCCGTCTGGCCCCGACGTCCTGGTGTTGCAGCGGGCCGTGACGATGCGCCAGCACGCCGGCCAGCCGGCGTTCCCCGGCGGCGCCGCCGACCCCGGCGATGCCGACCCGGCGGCCACCGCGCTGCGCGAGGCGCGCGAGGAGGTCGGCCTCGACCCGGCGAGCACCACCGTGGTGGCCCAGCTGCCACAGCTGTGGATCCCGGTCAGCGGCTTCGTCGTCACCCCGGTGCTGGCCTGGTGGCACAGCCCGCACGAGGTGTATCCGTGCCAGCCGGCGGAGGTCGCGCACGTGGCGCGGCTGCCGGTCGCCGAACTGGTCGACCGGACGAACCGACTGCGGGTCCGGCACCCCAGCGGGTACGTCGGTCCAGCCTTCCAGGTGCGCGGGATGCTGGTCTGGGGCTTCACCGCCGGCGTGCTGTCGGTCCTGCTTGAGATGGCCGGCTGGGCGCGTCCCTGGTCGTCCGCCGCACCGCCGATCGAGTTGCCGGCGGTGGCTGGTGTGCCGGTCGCCGGATCCCACCTGCCGTCCCGCAACGATCAAATCGACGAGGTCAACCGATGACGAGAGTGCTGCCCCCCGTCGGCCGGCGCCCCCGCTGGCCGATCACCTCTACGCTGAGCGGGTGTCCGTGGTCGACGTCATCCTGATTCTGCTCATGCTGATCTTCGCGGTCAGCGGTTACCGGCAGGGTTTCGTCATAGGGGCGCTCTCTTTCGCCGGCTTCTTCAGCGGTGCGCTCATCGGGCTGCAGGTCAGTCCGCTGATCGCCCGGCAGTTCGCCAACGGTGGGGCGCGCGTCGTGGTGTCCCTGATCGCCATCTTCGGGCTGGCCATCCTGGGGCAGACGCTGGCCGGGTGGTTGGGCTCCAAGGTGCGACGCGCCATCACCAGCCGTTCCGGCCAACAGCTCGACGACGCGGGCGGGGCGATGGTGTCCCTGCTCGCGGTGCTCGTGGTGGCATGGCTGGTGGCGGTGCCGCTCAGCTCGTCGTCCCTGCCCTGGCTCAACAAGGCGGTCAGCAGCAGCGCCCTGTTGGGCGGGATCGACAGGGTCATGCCGCCGCAGGCGCAGGCGCTCTCCCAGGGACTGCGCGACACGCTCGACACACGCGGCTTCCCCGACGTGTTCGGCGGCCTGCAGCGCACCCGGGCCCAGCAGGTGGCCCCGCCCGACCCGGCGCTGGCCCGCTCGCAGGTGGTCGTCAACGCGCGCCGCTCGGTGGTCAAGGTGCTCGGTACCGCGCCGAGTTGCTCCCGGCGGATCGAAGGATCTGGGTTCGTCTATTCGCCGGAGCGGGTGATGACCAACGCCCACGTAGTGGCAGGCGTCCGCGAGGTGACCGTGGAGGTCAACGGGGAACGCCGCGACGGCCGGGTGGTCGTCTACGACCCGGACCGCGATCTGGCGGTCATCTACGCCCCCGGGCTGACAGCGCCGGTCATGCCGTGGGCCCCGCGCAAGGCCGGCACCGGTGCCAACGCCATCGTGCTCGGCTTCCCGCTCGATGGGCCGTACAACGCCCAGTCGGCCCGGGTCCGCGAGGTGAGCCGGATCACCGGTCCGGACATCTACGACTCCGGTGAGGTTAACCGGGAGATCTACACCATCCGGGCGCTGGTGCAGAGCGGAAACTCGGGCGGCCCGCTGGTGGCCGCCAACGGCCAGGTGCTCGGCGTCATCTTCGCGGCGGCGGCCGACGACCGGACGACCGGGTTCGCCGTGACCGCCACCGAGGCCGCCCCGGTCGCGACGGTGGGCATCCAACGGTCCAGGGCGGTCGTCACGGGAAAATGCGCCTAGCCGCCCCTCCCACGGAAGTCTAGCCCGCCCTTCCCGGAACCCAGGGGCGGGTGGGTCAGCGGCGGCGGGGGCCGAACCGGCGCACGATGGTCAGGCTGCCCAGGCCGGCCAGCACCACGTAGGCGGTGATGCCGACCCAGCCGTGATCGCGCTCCGGCCGGGCCGGCCCGGCGGGTTGCGCGCCCGAACCGGGGTTCGGGCGGCGGGCCAGTGCACCGTCGATCTGGGTGCGCGGCTGCAACGATGACCCCGGCGTCTCGTCGGCGCCGGGGGCGGCGCCGAAACCGGCCACCCCGGGCGGGGGAGCGGTGTCGAGCGGGTTGCCGGTCGTGGTTGCCACGTCGGCGGTCAGTGCCCTGTTCGGGTCCACCATGCCGAAACCGAACCTGTCGTCCCGGCCGGCAGCACCCACGTCACGTGCGGTGCTGACGATCCGGCTGATGACATTTGCCGCGGACATGTCGGGCCAGCGCGACCGGATCAACGCCGCCGTGGCGGCGACCATCGGTGCCGCGAAGCTGGTGCCCTGCACCCGCCAGTATCCGTTCGGTCGGGCGCCGAGCAGCCCGGTGGCCGGCGCGGCGATCACCGTCTGGGCGCCGGTGATGGCACCGGACCAGAGGTCGTCGTCGCGGTCCAGGCCGGTCACCGCCAGCACACCGGGCTCGCGGGCCGGGTACCACACCTCGGACGGCCCGGCCGGGCTGATGTTGCCGGTGCAGGCCACGACGACGACGTCCTTGGCGAAGGCGTAGTCCAGCGCCGCCGCCAGCACCGGGCTGGTCCCGGTGCCGCCCAGTGACAGGTTGACCACCCGGGCGCCGTGGTCGACCGCCCAGCGCACGGCCTTGGCCACGATCATGGCGTCGTCGTACCGGTTGTCCTTGTCCAGGACCCGGATCGGCAGGATCTTGGCGTCGGGGGCGATCCCGACCACGCCGCGGGAGTCGTCCTTGCGGCCGGCGATGATCCCGGCGACCGTGGTGCCGTGACCCACCGGGTCGGCGCGCCCGTCACCGCTGCCAGCGACCAGGTCGGTGCCCGGGAGCACCTGCCCGGCGAGGTCGGCGTGGCCCGCGTCGACGCCGGAGTCGATCACCGCCACGGTCACCCCGGCGCCGGTGGACTGCCGCCACGCCGCTGCGATGTCCAGCTTCCTGAGCTGCCACTGGTCGTCGCGGACGGAATCGGCCCGGACCGGGGCTCCGCCGACCGGCAGGCCGCCCAGCGGGGCGGCGACCGGGCTGGCCGTCGGGCGGGCCTGCGGGGTGGTGGCGTAGGCCGGCCTCTCCAGGGCGCCGGCGTCGATGCCGACCGTGCCCAGGACGGCCATCCCGGCGGCGGCCACGCCGGCGAGCGCCGTGGCGACAAAGCGCGGCACGGCGCTGCGGCGATGGCGCGGCAGCCTGCTCAGAGTCGGGGCACTCTCATCCGGACGGACACGATGTTCGGAGGTTACTCCGTTCGGGCGGTCATCGGTGGCGCATGGCGGTGCGTCATTTCGCTGGTTTCCGCACAGCCGTCACTGACGGCCGTCAGTGACGGCCGTCACCGTGGCGCCCGGCGGGTGCGCCAACGGTCAGCCCGGCAGGTGCGCCAACTGCACGAGGCGGATGCCTTCACGGCGGGTCACCAGCCGACCCCGCCCGGGCGGCATCGGCGACGGCCGCACCGCCCCGATCAGGGCACCTTCGTCGCGGTCGCCGGACATCACCAGCCCGGGCGAGGACAGCTCCCGCAGCCGCTGGATGACCGGTTCGTACAGCGCCCGGGAGGCACCCCCGGACCGGCGGGTGATCACCAGGTGCAGCCCGATGTCGCGGGCCTGCGGAAGGAACTCCAGCAGTGGCAGCAGCGGGTTGGCCGGCCCGGTCGCCACCAGGTCGTAGTCATCCACCAGGACGAACAGTTCCGGACCGGTCCACCAGGACCGGTCGCGCAACTGCTGCGGGGTGACGTCCGGGCCGGGTAGCCGGCGTTGCATGTAGCCGGCCACCGAGCTGATCAGATCGGCGGTCGGCGCCGCGGAGGTGCCGTACCCGATGCGGTGTTCGGTCTCCAGCGAACCGAGCAGGCTGCGGCGGTAGTCGACCAGGATGACCCGGGCCTGTTCGGGGGTGAACCGGCCGGCGATCGTGGCTCCCAGCGCCCGCAGGAACGACGACTTGCCGCACTCGGCGTCCCCGAAGAGCAGGAAATGCGGCTCGGAGGCGAAATCGATGGCCACCTGCGCCAGGTCCGCCTCGGCGATGCCGATCGGCAGCGCCAGGCCCGCGGTGCGGTGCAGATCGAGCTTCGCGTACGGCAGCACCGGCGGCAGCAGGCGTACCGGCGGTGCCACCGGCCCGGTCCAGTGCATCCCCACCGCCTTGACCAGTGTGGACGTGTCCCCACCCAGGCTGGACAGCTCCGGTAGGACGGTCAGCAGGTGCAGGCTCTCGGCGGTGATCCCCCGCCCCGGACTGCGCTCGGGCACGTTGCCGGCCGCCTTTCGGGAGATCGCCGAGTCGGTGGGATCGCCGAGCCGCAGCTCCAACCGGGAGCCGAACAGGTCCCGGATCGCCGGCCGGAAGTCCATCCAGCGCGACGCCGCGGCGACCACGTGGATGCCGTACGACAGACCGCGGGTGGCGATGTCGGTGATCAGCGCTTCGAGGTCGTCGTAGTCCTTGCGCAGGGTGGACCAGCCGTCGACGACGAGGAAGACGTCACCGAACGGGTCGGCGTCAGCGCCGCGGCCCAGGCCGCTGGCCGCCGCCCGCCGGCGCCGGTACGAGCCCATCGAGTCGACGCCCAGATCCGCGAAGTGCCGCTCCCGGTCGGCCAGCAGGGTGGCCACCTCGCCGACGGTCCGGCGGACGGCGGCGATGTCGAGCCGGCCGGCGACGCCACCGACGTGCGGCAGGTCCCGGAGCACTCCCAGCGAACCACCGCCGAAGTCCAGGCAGTAGACCTGCACCTCGGCCGGGGTGTGGCTGAGCGCGAGCCCGCAGACCAGGGTGCGCAGGGCGGTCGACTTGCCGCTCTGCGGGCCGCCGACCACGGCCACGTGCCCGGCCGAGCCGGACAGCTCCAGCCAGAACACGTCGCGGCGCTGCTCGAACGGCTTGTCCACCAGGGCCACCGGCACCTGCAGCGCCCCGTGCAGCTCCGGGTTGGCGAAGCCCAGTCCGCGTCCCGGGTTAACCGCGACCGGGCCGAGCAGCTCGTCCAGGGCCGGGGCGTGGGTCAGCGGGGGCAGCCAGACCTGGTGGGCCGGCGGGCCCTGGCCGGCCAGCCGGGCCACCATGATGTCCAGCAGGCTCTCGCCGCCCTGGCTGTCGTCGGTCGGGGCCGGTGCCCGCACCGGTTCGGTCACCGGCACGAAGTGCGTCGAGTACGGCAGCACCAGGGCCGCCCCGCCGGCGCCGTCCAGGGCGGCGCCGGCCGCGCCGGTACGCCGGTACACCCCGGAGACGTACGCGGCCTTGAAGCGGACCAGCGGCTCGGTGCCGAACTTCAGGTAGCCGTGTCCGGGCGAGCGGGGCAACTCGTACGCGTCCGGGACGCCGAGCACGGCGCGCGACTCCAGGGCCGAGAACGTCCGCAGCCCGATCCGGTACGACAGGTGGGTGTCCAGCCCGCGCAGCCGGCCCTCCTCCAGGCGCTGGCTGGCCAGCAGCAGGTGGACCCCGAGCGAGCGCCCCAGCCGTCCGATCTGGACGAACAGGTCGATGAAGTCGGGCTTGGCGGACAGCAGTTCGGAGAACTCGTCGCAGACGATCAGCAGCGACGGCAACGGAGCCAGCGCGGCACCCCCGGCCCGGGCCTTGTCGTAGTCCCGGATGCTGGCGAAGTTCCCGGCCTTGCGCAGCAGCTCCTGGCGTCGGATCAGCTCGCCGTTGATCGCGTCGACCATCCGGTCGACCAGCGGCAACTCGTCGGCCAGGTTGGTGATCACCGCGGCGGTGTGCGGCAGCCGGTCGAGTGAGGCGAACGTCGCGCCGCCTTTGAAGTCGATCAGCACCACGTTCAGCGCCTCGGACGAGTGGGTGGCCGCCAGCCCCAGCACGAGGGTGCGCAGCAGCTCGGACTTGCCCGACCCGGTGGCGCCGATCAGCAGGCCGTGCGGGCCCATGCCGTCCTGGGCCGATTCCTTGAGGTCCAGTTCCACCGGACCGCCGTCGGCGCCGACGCCGATCGGCACGCGCAGCCGGTCCCGGTTGGCCCGCGGCGCCCAACTCCGCTGGATGTCCACGTTGTCCGGGTCGGCCACCCCGAGCAGTTCGGCCAGCCCCAATTCGGTGGCCAGCGGCGACTCGGAGGACTTCGAGGTGGCCGCCAGCCGCAGCGGCGCCAACCGCCGGGCCAGCGCCTCCGCCTCGGCGACGCTCAACCGGTCGGCGCCGCCCACCTCGGCCTCGTGGTCCATCGCGTAGGTGTACAGCCGGCGGGATGCGCCGGTCGTGCGTACCTCCAGCACCAGCATGGAGCGGTCCAGCAGCCGTGGCGGGGCGGTGTCCAGGTCGACGACGGTCACCCCGTCGATGCCGTCACCGGCCAGGTGGGCGGCGCCGGTCAGGTCGGCGCCGTCGAGGATCACCACGACGTGCGGACCGTCGGCGGCGGATCCGCCGGCGGTGAACCGGGGCCGGTTACCGACGACCTGGTCCAGCAGGATCTCCAGTTCCCCGACCGAACTGGCGACCATCCGCACCGGGCCCAGGGCGTCGGTGCGTTCCGGGTGATGGGCGTGCGGCAACCATTTGACCCATTCCCAGTCGGCCCGGCGCTCCGGCCCGGCGCAGACCGCGACCAGCAGGTCGTCGGGGGCGTGGAAGGCGGCGAGCTGGCACAGCACCGCACGGGCCAACCCCTGGGTGGCGCCGTCCGCCGGGCCGGACCGGGCCCCGGCGTCGGCGCGCAGATACACCCGGGCGAAGCCGCGCAGGGACAGCGCGACCGGCAGGTCCGGCACCACCGAGTACGCGTCGAGGAAGCGCCGCACCGCCCCGGCCGTCATCGGCTCCAGGTCCTCCAACGGTCGGCAGTCGGCCAGGACCAACGGAGTGGCGAGGGTCTGCGGGCCGACCGCGACCCGCACCACGCCGAAGTCCGGGTCGGTGGGCCGACGTTCCCACAACCGGTGGCTGCCGACCGTCGACCAGAGCTGGGCCGGGTCGGGGTGCCGGTAGTGCAGCCCGGCCCGCTGCCGGCGGGCGGTGTCGCGGACCCGCCGGCGCAGGCTCGCCAGGTGCCGCAGGTACTCCCGGCGGGCGGCCATCATCTCCGCCTTCTTCGGCGTACCGGCGGAGCTGCCCCAGGAGGTGGCCACCATGGCCAGGGAGGAGAGCCCGAACAGGGCGCCGACCACATAGGAGTACGCGCCGCCGGTGCCCCGGCCGAACATCATCGCCATCGCGACCGACCCGCCCAGCATGGGCAGGGTCATCATCAGCTGCTGCCAGCGTCCCCCGGCCGCCTCTGGGATCTCCGGCGGAGCCTCGACGGCCAACTCGCCGGTCGGGATCTCGGGCGCGGAACGCCGGGGGGAGCGCTTCACCACCACCGTACTCATGCGCAGCCGTCCCTCCTGGCGGTGACGCGGTCGCCCCGCGCCGGGCCCATGGTAGGTACAGTGCGGTCCGTCGCGTCACCCCCACGGAGGTCTGTCGATGAACACCGGGCTCGCCCGAGTCACGATCAGCGCTCCGGAACGCCGGGTGGACGTGGCGCTGCCGGAGCATGTCGCGCTCGCCGAGCTGCTGCCCGAGGTGTTGCGGCACGCCGGTGTGGGGCTCGCGGACGATGGCGAGCGCCACGGTGGCTGGCTGCTACGCCGTACCGACGGGGTCGCCCTCGCCCCCGGCCAGGGCCTGTTCCCGCAGGGTGTCCGTGACGGCGAGGTGCTGCACCTGGTGCCGGCCCGCGCGCAGTGGCCGGAGCTGGAGTACGACGACGTCGTGGAGGCCATCGCCGACGGCGCCCGCCGGCGCGGCGCCGCCTGGTCGCCGGCCTCCACCCGGGTGGCCACGCTCACCGCCGCCGGCGTCCTGCTGGCCGCCGGGCTGGTGGCCCTGCTGCACCAGGGCCCGGCCTGGTGGGGTACGGCGGTTGTCGGGCTCGGCGTCGCCGTGCTGCTGACGCTGGCGGCGGTCGTCGGGTCCCGGGCGTACGGTGACGCCCCGGCCGGCGCCGCCCTGGGCGGGTACGCCCTGCCGTACGCCTTCGTCGGCGGTGCCGCCCTGGTGGCCCCCGGTGACCCGGCCGGGGTGCTGGCCCCGCTGGCCTGGCTCGGCGGCCCGGAGTTGCTCACCGGGTGCACGGCGTTGCTGCTCGTGGCGGTCCTGGGCGCGGTCGGGGTCGCGTCCTCGGTGCGGGTGTTCGCCGCCGGCGTCGTGGTCGGCCTGCTCGGCGCCGTGGCTGCCCTGGTGTCGGTCTTCGTGCCGGCCGGCGCGGCTGGCGCGGCGGCCATTCTGCTCGCGGCGCTGGTCTGCGGGATCGGTGTGCTGCCACTGCTGGCCATCCGGATCGGCAAACTGCCGATGCCACCGATCGCCCTGCCGACCGGGACCGACACCGCCGACGGTGGCTCCCCGACCGGCGCGGGTCCGTCCGAGGGCGCCTGGCAGCGGCCCGACCCGGAACGGGTCTTCACCTCCGTGGCGCGTACCGAGGAGCTGCTCACCGGCATGCTGACCGGCCACGCGGTGCTGTCGGTCGCGGCGACGGTGGTCCTGGTGGCGGCGGGTGGGACCGCGGGGCGGGTCCTGGTCGGGGTCTGCGCCGCCGCGTTGCTGCTGCGATCCCGGCTGTTCGTCACGGTCCGCCAACGGGTCCCGTTGGTCGGTGCGGGGCTGGCCGGCCTGACGGTGCTGGCGGTGGCGCTGCTGTGGGGGGCGACCGGTGCGGACCTGCTGATCCTGACCATCGGGGTCGTCGTGGCGGCGCTAGTCACCGTGGTGGCCGGGGCGACGTATTCCCAGCGGCCGCCGTCGCCCTATCTGGGCCGGGCCGCGGACATCCTGGACACCGTCATGGTGGTCTCGGTGGTACCGGTGGCCTGCGCGGTGCTCGGCCTGTACGCCCGGGCCCGCGGTCTGGGCGCCTGAGCCGGCACCCGCCGGGGCCCGATGGGCGACGGCGTGGTCAGGCGTGGTCCTCCAGCGTCGCCTGATGGCGGCGCACGGAGTTACGGATCTCGGCCTCGGCCTCGACCCGGCCGGTCCAGGTGGCCCCTTCGACCGACTTGCCGGGCTCCAGGTCCTTGTAGACCTGGAAGAAGTGCTGGATCTCCAACCGGTCGAACTCCGCGACGTGATGGATATCACGCAGGTGTTCCTGGCGGGGATCTTCGAAGGGGACGCACAGCACCTTGTCGTCGCCGCCCTTCTCGTCGGTCATCCGGTACATCCCGATGGCCCGGCAGCGCACCAGGCAGCCGGGGAACGTCGGCTCCGGGATCAGCACCAGCGCGTCGAGCGGGTCGCCGTCCTCCCCGAGGGTGCCCTCGATGAAGCCGTAGTCCGCCGGATACTGGGTCGCGGTGAACAGCGTGCGGTCCAGCCGGATCCGTCCGGTCGCGTGGTCCACCTCGTATTTGTTGCGGTGACCCTTCGGGATCTCAACCGTGACGTCGAAATCCATCTCACACTCCCTAGTCGGCCCCATGCTGGAAAAGACAATGCCAAGCCCACTCTGCCGCACCCGACGCACGGGTGGCTTCTTGCCGGGGCGTCGCGCTGCACTCAGACGCAAGTAGTCTCCTCCAGGTCGGTCGGCGAACCCGAGGAGGGGCCCCGTGCGGAGGCAAGACTCACACAACGGCGCGGAGGACAGCGGCTCGTCCGGTGCCCGGCCCGGGTCGGTGCGGGGTGCCGCCCGTGTCCCCGCGCCCGCCCCGGGGGCGTGGCCGCCGGCACCTACCCGGGACCGGCACCATTCGACCGGCGAGCACCAGCGGCACTGGCCGACTCATCGGCCGGCGGGGCCTTCGGCGGGGCCGACCCGGGGCCGCGCATCGGTGCCGGCGCCGCCGGCCGGCCCGGGGGCGTACGGCCCCCCAGCGGTGGGCGATTCGTCCGGGTTTGGCGATGGTTCCCGGGCGGGCGATCCGTCCCGGCAGGGGGATCCGTCCCGCCTGGGCGATCCGTCCCGGCAGGGCCGTGCGGGGACCGGCGGGCCAACGTCCTTCGGCGCCCCGCGGCCCGCGACGTCGCCGGTCGACGGAGGGGACGGTCACCCGCCGGCGCCACCCGGCGCGCTGCCCCGGCCCCGGCGACTCCGGCGCGGGCTGATCGCGCTGCTGGTCACGGTGCTGCTCCTGGCGGCGGCCGGCGGGGCCCTGTTCGTGGTGCGTCCGGGTCCGGTGGCCGGCTGGCTCGCCACGGCGACGCCCAGCCCGACCGCGACCGCGGCGACCCCGGAGCCCGCGCCACCGGCCGTGCTGGCGGCGGTGGGCGCCGACGCCCCGGCGCCGACGGCCGCCGGGGTGCGTGGCGCGATCGACGGGCTGGTGACCGACTCGGGGCTCGGGGACCGGGTGAACGTGTCGGTGGTCGACGTGGCCACCGGGGACAGCCTCTACGCACGCGACCAGGAGGCGCTGACGGTGCCCGCCTCCACCACCAAGCTGGTGACGGCGGCGACCGTCCTGGCCGCCCGTGGGCCGGCCTACCGGATCGCCACCCGGGCGGTCGCCGGTGCGGCGCCCGGCGAGGTGGTCATCGTGGGTGGCGGTGACCCGACGCTGGCCGTCAACGGCACCGGAACGTACCCTTCGGCGGCCCGGCTGGACCGGCTGGCCGCCCAGGTGAAGAAGTCCCTCGGCGGCGTGGCGCCGACCCGGGTGACGGTGGACCCGTCGCTGTACACGGGCTCCGAGGTGGGCCCGGACTGGGACGACGGCATCGTGGCCGAAGGCTCCGCCAGCGAGATCGTGGCGTTGATGACCGACGGCGCCCGGGTCGACCCGAAGGTGCGCAAGGGGTCGGCGGCCCGGGTGGCCGACCCGGATCTCGCCGCCGGCAGGGCCTTCGCCCGGGCGTTGGGGCTGCCGGCGTCGGCGGTCGGCGCGGTCAAGCGGGGGAAGGCACCCGCGGCGGACGCCGGCGGCAGTGCGCAACCCGCATCGCCGGCAGCCGACGGTGCCGCCCCGGCCACGCCGGGTGGCGAGTTGGGCCGGGTGGAGTCACCGCCGATGATCCGCCTGGTGGAGCTGATGCTGGCGCAGAGCGACAACGTGCTCGCCGAGGCACTGGCCCGGCAGGTGGCGCTGGCGGAGGGCAAACCCGCCTCGTACCAGGGCGGGGCGGCGGCGATGGAGGCGGTGGTCGCGAAGCTGGGGCTGTCCGCCGATCAACTGGAGCTGGCCGACGGCAGCGGCCTGTCGCGGACCAACCGGATCGCCCCCAGTCTGCTGACCGGCATGCTGACCGCAGCGGCCAACGGCAAACAGCCGCCGCTGGCCGGTCTGTTCGCGGGGCTGCCGGTGGCGGCCTGGTCCGGCACGCTTGAGGAACGTTTCCCCGGCCCTGCCGCGGATCGCCGGGCCGGCGCCGGGGCGGTGCGGGCGAAGACCGGCACGCTGTCCGGGGTGAACGCGATCTCCGGGGTGGTGGTGACCGCGCAGGGGAGGCTGCTGGCCTTCGCCGTGCTGGCCGACGCGGTGCCCTCGGACCGGGCCCGGGCCGAGGCGGAGGCGGCGCTGGACCGGATCGCCGCGAAGTTGGCGGGCTGCGGCTGTCGCTGACGCTCGTCGGCCGTCGCTGACCCTCCTCGGCTGTCGCTGACCCTCCTCGGCTGCCGCCTGCCGTCCGCCGGGGCGGGCATTCGCCAGGAGGGCTGTTGCGGCCCGGGTACGGTGGGTGGCATGGCGCAGTTCGTTGACTGGGATCTGGCCGCTGCCACCGCTGGGGCGCTGGGCAAGACCGGGCCCGCGGTGTCCTACGAGGATGCCACGGAGGTCGTCGCCGACCTCCGCCGGCTGACCGACGAGGCGGCCGGTCACGTGACCGCCTACACCGGCCTGCGTTCCCAGGTCGACCATCCGCCGGTGCGGGTGGTGGACCGGCGCGACTGGGCCGCCGCCAACATCGCCGGGCTACGCGAGGTGATCACTCCACTGGTGACCCGGCTCGCCGGCAACAAGCAGCCCAGCGCCTTCGGCGACGCGATCGGGTCCCGGTTGACCGGCGTACAGGCCGGCACGGTGTTGGCCTTCCTGTCCGGGCGGGTGCTCGGGCAGTACGAGGTCTTCTCCGCCGACCCCGGGCAGTTGCTGCTGATCGCCCCCAACATCGTCGAGGTGGAGCGCAAGCTGGGCGCCGACCCCCGCGATTTCCGGCTCTGGGTGGCGCTGCACGAGGTGACCCACCGGACCCAGTTCACCGCCGTGCCGTGGATGCGCGGGCACTTCCTCGGTGAGGTCCAGGCCTTCGTCGACGCCTCCCAGGTGGGCGGGGACCATCTCCTTGAGCGGGTCCGCCGCGGCGTGGCCACGCTGTCGGAGTCGCTGCGCGACCCGGACAGCCGGGCCTCGGTGCTGGACATCGTCCAGACGCCGGCGCAGAAGGCCGTGCTCGACCGGCTGACCGCGCTGATGACCCTGCTGGAAGGGCACGCCGAGTTCGTGATGGACGGCGTCGGCCCGAGCGTCATCCCGAGCGTGGAGCAGATCCGGGCCAAGTTCAATCAGCGCCGCGAGACCGGCAACCCGCTGGAGAAGGCGATCCGCAAGATGCTCGGCATCGAGGTCAAGATGCGCCAGTACGCCGAGGGTCGCAAGTTCGTGCACGGCGTCGTCGAGCGGGTCGGCATGGACGGCTTCAACAAGATCTTCAGCTCCCCGCTGACCCTGCCCCGCCTCGATGAGCTCGGGGACCCGGACGCCTGGGTGGCGCGGGTGCACGGCCCGGTGGGGCCGTTGCCGGCCGCCGGCTGACTCCCCCGGGCGTCGTGGGCACCCTCGCGCCGTCGGTCGCCGCGGTGCGGGCCGCGGTACGCGGGACCCTCACCGCCGTACGCCTGCCGCCCGGTTCACCGGTCGTGGTCGCCTGCTCGGGCGGCGCCGACTCGATGGCGCTGGCCGCCGCGGTCGCGTTCGTGGCGCCCCGGCTCGGCCTGCGCCCGGGCCTGGTGACGGTGGACCACCAGTTGCAGCCCGGTTCCGCCGGGCGGGCCGCGGCGGTGGTGAGCTGGGCCGAGTCGGCCGGATTCGATCCGGCCGTGGCGGTCGAGGTGACCGTGCCCGGCCGGTCCGGTGGCCCGGAAGCCGCCGCCCGACAGGCCCGGTACGAAGCGCTTGTCGACGCCGCCCACCGGGCCGGGGCACCGGTGGTGCTGCTCGGGCACACCCGCGACGACCAGGCCGAGACGGTGCTGCTGGCGCTGGCCCGGGGCGCCGGGGCACGGGGGCTGGCCGGCATGCCGGCCGAGCGGGGGGTGGCCGGTGTCCGGTTGCTCCGGCCGCTGCTCGACGTGACCCGGGCCGACACCCGCGGCGCCTGCGCGGTGCTGGGACTGAGCGTGTGGGAGGACCCGCACAACACCGACCCGGCGTACGCCCGGGCGCGGGTGCGGGCGCACGCGATGCCGGCGCTGGTCGACGCCCTGGGCGCCGCGGTGGTCGCGAACCTGGCGCGTTCGGCGAAGCTGGCCGCGGCCGACGCGGCCGCGCTGGACAGTCTGGCCGACGCGGCGCTGGTCGCCGCCCGCGAACCGGCTGGACCACCGTCCGGCGGGTCGTCGCCGTCCGGCGGGTCGTCGCCGCCCGGCGGGTTGTCGTCGGGGACCGGGCTGGTCGTCACGGTGCTGGCCGGGCTGCTGCCGGCGGTTCGGACCCGGGTGCTGCACGGGTGGGCCCGGGAGCTGGGGGCGCCCGGCGCGGCGTTGTCCCATCGGCACGTCACGGCACTGGACGCGCTGATCACCTGTTGGCATGGGCAGGGCCCGGTGCACCTGCCCGGGGGCATCACCGTGACCCGCCGTGACGGGGTGCTGAAACCCGGGTGAAGGACGCCCCGTGCGACACCGCGTCGCCGGGATACGGCAGGCTTAGGCCATGGCTGACGGCTCCTGGTACGACGCCGACATCGATCGGGTGATCCTGTCCGAGGAACAGATCCGCGACAAGATCGCGGAGCTCGCCAAGCAGGTGTCCACCGATTACGCCTCGGTGCCCGACGGGCTGCTGCTGGTGTGCGTGCTCAAGGGCGCGGTCATGTTCATGGCCGACTTCGCCCGGGCGATGGGGCGGTTCGGACCGCCGACCGAGTTGGAGTTCATGGCGATCTCGTCGTACGGGCAGGGCACCACCTCGTCCGGGGTGGTGCGGATTCTCAAGGATCTCGACCGGGACATCGCCGGCCGGCACGTGGTGGTGGTGGAGGACATCGTCGACTCCGGCCTGACCCTGTCCTGGCTGTTGAAGTACCTGCAGTCGCGCTCACCGGCCAGCCTCGACGTGGTGGCGCTTTTCCGTAAGCCGCAGGCCGTGAAGGTACCGGTGCCGGTGAAGTATGTCGGTTTCGATATCCCGAACGAGTTCGTGGTCGGCTACGGCCTCGACTACGCCGAGCGGTACCGGGAGCTGCCGTATGTCGGGGTCCTCAAGCCCGGCGTGTACGCCCGTAGCTGAATGAGCCGGCGGACCCGTGCCGGTTGACGTCCAGCGCACTCTCAGAATCACTGGTTACGGTGCTTTCAGCAGTGGACGGGATGGGATCTGCCGACGCCCGCCCCAGGGCTCGTCAGGTCACGCACGGCGCTCACGGTGTACCGTCAAATGGCCGGCGGCGTGATCGTGAGCGTCCCGGTGTCGGGAACCGGCCACCCGTCCGGTCCGACAGTCGCGAACCCGCGGCACAGTAGGTGGCCGTGCAGACGCGGCCACTGACAACGAGAAGACCAGGACGCCGATCAGGAGGGTCCGGGCGCTGAGGCGCTCGAAACAGTATGGAACGTACGCGTTTCTTCCGCCGCCCGGTGGTCTGGATCATCCTGGTGATCATCGGTGCCATCGCGCTGAGCTCATTTTTCACCAGCGGCCCCAGCTACCAGAAGGTCGACACCTCCGTGGTGCTCGACCAACTCGCCAAGGGCGAGATCAAGAAAGCCGTCCTGCAGGACAAGGAACAGACCCTGCGGCTGGACCTCGTCAGCCCGGGCCAGTTCGGTGACACCAGGACCGACAAGATCTCCGCCCAGTATCCGTACGAGGTCGGCGACGAGCTGTGGAACAGCGTTCTGCAGGCCCGCGCCGCCGGACGGATCGCCGGTCCGGCCACCACCGAGGTCTCGTCCGACAGTGTCTTCCTGACCCTGCTCGTCAACCTGTTGCCGATCGCCATCCTGGTCATCCTGCTGCTGCTGTTCATGTCGCAGATGCAGGGCGGGGGCTCCCGCGTGCTCAACTTCGGCAAGTCCAAAGCGAAGATGATCACTAAGGACACGCCGAAGACCACTTTCGCCGACGTCGCCGGCGCCGACGAGGCGGTCGAGGAACTCCACGAGATCAAGGACTTCCTGCAGAACCCCGCCCGGTACCAGGCGCTGGGGGCCAAGATCCCCAAGGGTGTCCTGCTCTTCGGCCCCCCCGGCACCGGTAAGACGCTGCTGGCCCGGGCCGTGGCCGGCGAGGCGGGGGTGCCGTTCTACTCCATCTCCGGGTCGGACTTCGTCGAGATGTTCGTCGGCGTCGGCGCGAGCCGGGTCCGGGACCTGTTCGAGCAGGCCAAGGCGAACGCACCGGCCATCGTCTTCGTCGACGAGATCGACGCCGTCGGCCGACACCGCGGCGCCGGCATGGGCGGCGGGCACGACGAGCGGGAACAGACGCTCAACCAGCTCCTCGTCGAGATGGACGGCTTCGACACCAAGGGCGGCGTGATCCTCATCGCCGCCACCAACCGGCCGGACATCCTGGACCCGGCGCTGCTGCGCCCGGGCCGTTTCGACCGGCAGATCGCCGTGGACGCCCCGGACATGGAGGGCCGCAAGGCCATCCTGCGGGTGCACGCCAAGGGCAAGCCGTTCACCCCCGATGTCGACCTTGACTCGGTGGCCCGGCGTACCCCCGGCTTCTCCGGCGCCGACCTGGCGAACGTCATCAACGAGGCGGCGTTGTTGACCGCCCGCAACGAACAGCGGGCGATCTCCAACTACTTCCTCGAGGAGTCGATCGACCGGGTCATCGCCGGACCCGAGCGACGCACCCGGGCGATGAGCGACAACGAAAAGAAGATCACCGCCTACCACGAGGCCGGGCACGCCCTGGTCGCCTGGGCGCTGCCGCACTCCGCGCCGGTCCACAAGGTGACGATCCTGCCGCGTGGCCGTTCGCTGGGCCACACGCTGGTGCTGCCCACCGAGGACAAGTACACCCAGACCCGGGCCGAGATGATCGACACCCTGGCGTACGCGCTGGGTGGCCGGGCCGCTGAGGAACTCGTCTTCCACGAGCCCACCACCGGTGCCGGCAACGACATCGAGAAGGCCAGCGCGCTGGCCCGGGCCATGGTCACCCAGTACGGCATGAGCTCCAAGTTGGGCGCCGTGAAGTACGGCACCACCGGCGACGAGCCGTTCCTCGGGCGCACCATGGGGCACGAACGCGACTACTCCGACTCCATCGCCGCGGAGATCGACGGCGAGGTCCGCTCCCTGATCGAACTGGCCCACGACGAGGCCTGGGAAATCCTGGTGGAGTACCGCGACGTGCTCGACAACATGGTGCTGGAGTTGATCGAGAAGGAAACGATCACCCAGGCCGACATGGGCCGCATCTGCGCCCGGGTGCAGAAGCGTCCGCCGATGGCGCCGTTCAACGGGTTCGGCAAGCGCCGCCCGTCGGAGGCCCCGCCGGTGCTCACCCCGGCCGAAAAGGAAAAGCTCAAGGCCCGGGCCGAAGCCGACGGTGCGGAAGCCACCGTGGGCGGCGGGTCCACCGCGAACGCGGACGGCGCCCACTGAGTACCGAGCAAACGTCCGATGCCCCGTCGCCAGTCTCCAACGGCGGCGGGGCAATGGACTATCTGGCCGCCCGACTGGTCAACGGCAGGCTGTCCGGCGTCCCGGTGGAACAGAACGTCGACCTCGGCCGGATCGAGCGGGCCGTCCGGGAGATCCTGATCGCGGTCGGCGAGGACCCGGACCGCGACGGGCTGGTACGCACCCCCGCCCGGGTGGCGCGGGCGTACGCGGAACTCTTCGCCGGTCTGCGGGTCGACCCGGCCGAGGTGCTCACCACCACCTTCGAGGCCGACCACGACGAGCTCGTGCTGGTGCGCGACATCGAGGTGATGTCCCTCTGCGAGCATCACCTGCTGCCGTTCA
>DASVVF010000421.1:0-4165 GCA_036386695.1 Catenuloplanes sp.
ACTATCTGCACGTGGACCTGCCGGCCCTGCAGGGCGCCGGTGGGCTGCTGCTGATCCTGGTGGCGCTGGAGCTGCTGACCGGGCGCACCGACGAATCGAACCAGCAGGCCACCAGCAACGTGGCCCTCGTACCGATCGGCACGCCGTTGCTCGCCGGGCCGGGGGCGATCGTGGCCACCATGCTGTTCGTCCAAGGTGCCCGGGAGACCCCCGACTACCTCGCGATCGCGTTGGCGATCGTGGCCGTCATGGTGTCGGTGTGGTTGGTGCTGCGGTTCTCCGGGGGCATCGTGCGGATCCTGCGCCCGGCCGGCATCGAGGTGGTGACCCGGATCGCCGGTCTGCTGCTCGCCGCCATCGCGGTGCAACTCATCGCGGACGCCGTCGCCGCGTTCGTCCGCGAGTACGCGAACCAGCCCTGAGGCCAGCCGAGCCCCCTGGACGAGGGCAGGGTCCGAGTCCCCCCGAGGCCGGCCATGCGCCGTGCCGCCCTCGGCAATGTCACCGGGTGCTGGCAGGATCGGTCGCGTGCGTAGGCCATCCTCATCGGGCAGTGGGACTCCAGCGGGCAGTGGGACTCCACCGGGACCTCGGACTCCACCGGGACCTCGGACGCCAGCCGGCGGTCGGATCGCCGGTCCCCGGGCCGGCGAGCCGGAGCAGCTCGGGTTCGCCGGCATGCCGGAACGGCTGTTCGTCTGCACCCCGAGCAAGCTCGGCACGTACGCCGACTGCCCGCGCCGCTACCGGTACGCCTACCTCGACCGGCCCGCGCCGGCCAAGGGGGCACCGTGGGCGCACAACTCGCTGGGCGCCAGTGTCCACACCGCCCTGCGCAACTGGTACGCCCTGCCCCCCGACCGCCGGCTTCCCCAGGCCACCGCCACCCTGCTGCGGGCCACCTGGGTCCGCGAGGGCTACCGCGACGACCAGCAGGAGCGCGAGGTGTTCCAGCGCGCACTCGGCTGGCTCGACGCCTACGTCGCCACCCTCGACCCGGAGGTCGAGCCGGTCGGCGTCGAACGGGTGGTGGCGGTGAAGACGGGTGTCCTCGCCTTCAACGGGCGGGCCGACCGGATCGACGCCCGCACCGGCACCGACGGCCCGGAGCTGGTCATCGTGGACTACAAGACCGGCCGCTCCGGGTCCGACGTCGACGAAGCCCGCGGCTCCCTGGCCCTGGCCCTCTACGCGTACGCGGCGCAGCGGGTCTTCCGGCGGCCGTGCCGGCGGGTGGAACTGCATCACCTGCCGACGGGGACGGTGGCCGGCCACGAACACACCGCCGAGTCACTGGACCGCCAGGTGGGTCGGGCCGAGGACACCGCCCGCGACATCATGGCCGCGGAGAAGGCGGTCGGTGCCGGCGCCGACCCCGACGAGGCCTTCCCCACGACTCCGGGCAGCCTGTGCACCTGGTGCGACTACCGTCGCACCTGCCCGGCCGGTGCCGACGCACCGGTGAAGCAACCCTGGGCGGCCGTCGACCGGCCCATCCCGCCGCCGGCCGAGGCTTGAGGCGTCCGGTAGCCCCGTCACCCGCTCGATGGAGGGCCGCCGGTAGCCCCGTCACCCGCTCGATGGAGGGCCGCTGGTAGGCGCGTGCCCGGGCGACCGCGGGGTCGCGCTCAGGCCGGCGTGGGAACCGCGCCGAGGCGCACCGCGCGTTCCATCGCCGCCTCGCGCAACGGACCCTCCTTGAGCTTGCGGGGCAGTGCGCTGAGCAGCAGCCGCCAGCCGCGTACCGACAGATCGGCGGACACGTCGATGGCGGGCAGGCCGAGGCCGCCGTACAGTCGCCGCGCCCAGGGTGGCAGCAGGGCCAGGGCGGTGCCGGCGATTCCGAAGTACGCCCACCGGGTCGGTCCCAGGTTCAGCCCCAACCGCAGCGGCATGCTGAGCTTCCACGGAATGGGCGGTGCGGTCAGGAAGATCATCGTCTCGGCCGCCTCCCGGGTCATGGCCAGCTCCGGTTGGACGGCGTCGTAGTAGACGGCGACCTCGGCGGCGGTGGCGGGCACCGTCGCCGGGTCGAGTCCGACGAGTTCGGCGCTGCGCAGCTGCTCGGTGTAGTAGGTGTCGACCTCACTGTCGGTCAACGCCAGGCCGGCTCGGCGCGCCGTGCTCAGGAACGACTCGACCTCCGTCACGTGCACCCAACGCAGCAGGTCGGGCTCGTCCACCCGGAACCGTTCACCGGTCCGCGGGTCGGTGGCGTGCAGGCGGGCGTGCAACCGCCGCAGCCGGTCGCCGGCGGCCCGGGCCTCGGCCGTCGTGCCGTAGATCGTGGTGCCGACGTACATCGAGGTGCGCATCAGCCGGCCCCAGGGGTCGGACTTGTAATGGGAGTTCTGGGCCACGCCGGCCATCGCCCGGGGGTCCAGGGCCTGCAGGTAGAGGGAACGCAGTCCGGCCAGGATGAGAATGGGCTCCTCATGCAGCCGCCACGTCACCGATCCGGGGCCGAAAAGGCCGAGATCGTCGTCGGTGTCCATGGGTCAAGACTGCCACGCCGCCAGCGGCGTCGCTCAGTCCTCGGCCCGCTTGACCTGGCAGGACGGGCACAGCCCCCAGAAGGTGACCTCGGCCTCATCGATCTCGAAGCCGTGCGCGGTGTCCGGGTCCAGGCACGGCGCGGAGCCCACCGCGCAGTCGATGTCGCCCACCGTCCCACAGGCCCGGCAGACCACGTGATGGTGGTTGTCACCGGCCCGGGCCTCGAAGCGGGCGGCTCCGCCGGCCGGCTCGATGCGCCGGGCCAGCCCGGCCCGGGACAGCGCGGCGAGCACGTCATAGACGGCCTGGATGGAGACGGACGTGAGCCGCCCGCGCACCAGTCGGGTGATCTCATCCACCTCAAGGTGCCCGCCGCCGGCGAGCACCTCCAGCACGGCGAGGCGCGGCCGGGTCACCCGCAGCCCCCGGGAGCGCAGCAGCGCCGCGCCGTCCGGGGATGGCGCGGGGGGCGCATCGCTGGTCATCACACCATGACAGCACGCCGGTGCCGGGCCACTCAAGCCGCCGACGGCGGCGGTGCCGGATATGGCGTCCGTGACGGGAACGCCGCCGAACCACCGTGACTCCCCCTGGCTAGGGACGAATGAGGGGTATGCGGGGCGGCCTTGGTCACTACCCTGGGGTGCGGTTCCCGTCGCTGCGAGGAGGCGTCGTTGTTCGACCAAATTATGGGTCTGCCCATGCACGTGCTGCTGGTGCACGCGGCGGTGGTGTTCGTGCCGTTGCTGGCCACGGCGGCGGTCGTCTATGCCGTGGTGCCGCGGCTGCGCAACCGGGTCGGCTGGGTGGCTGCCCTGCTCGCCGTGGGTGCGCCGGTGGCCGCGTTGTCGGCCAAGCTGTCCGGGGACGCCTTCCGGGACCGCCGGGCGGCCGGCGGCGCACCCGCGCAGAGCCTCGCGACGATCGACGCCCACGGCGCGTTCGGCACCCTGACGTTCTGGACGAGTCTGGCTCTGGGTCTCATCACCGGAGCGCTGGTCATCGTCACCCAACGAGGCCGGCGGGAGCGGAACCTGCCGATGTGGATCGACGTGGTGCTGGGCGGGCTCGCCGTGGTGCTGGCGGCGGTCAGCACCTACTACGTGTTCCGCACCGGCGACAGCGGCGCCAAGTCCGTCTGGGGCAGTTGACCGCCCCCCGGGTTCAGAACAGCACCCGGGAGCACAGCAGACAGAGGAGCACCAGCATGATGGCCCCGGCGATCATGCCGACGCCGTAGGTGATGGTGCGGGCCGAGCGTTCCGCCTCGTCGAGGTCGTCCAGGTCCTGGGCGGGCAATCGGCGTGGCGGGGTCGGCTGCACCACGAACGGCGGTCGCCACCCCGGCGGGGGCGGCGTCGTACGCGGGGGGCCGGCGTACGGCGGGTCGGCCGGCGCGTCCGGCGGCCGGCCCGGCGGCCAGCGCGGTTCGGTCGTCCCGTCGCCCGGGGGGCGGCGCCAGAACGCGTCGTCGTCTTCGCCGGTCGGGGAGCTCACGCCGGTTGACGCTACCCGCTGCCGCCGTCGAGTGGTCCGACGCACCCGGCACGGCCGGAGCCGATGCCGGCACAGCCGGAGCCGATGCCGGCCCGCCGGTACGCTGCCGGTGTGCAGAGCATGGACGACGTGCCCGCCGGCGCCGACGCCGAGCGCCCGGTGGAGTTCGACG
>DASVVF010000422.1:0-4208 GCA_036386695.1 Catenuloplanes sp.
ACTGGAACGCAACACCAGGCTTGAGCGGGTACACGCCCGGTTACGGGGTGCCGGGGACCCACCGGGCGGCTGCCCGGGCGACCGGGCGTACGCCCGCGGTGACGAGGACGCGGCGGCGAACGCGTACCGGGCGGTGCTGACCCGGCGACCGGACGACGTCGCCGCCTGGGCCGGGCTGGCGTTGACCGGCGGGCCGACCACCCTGCGGGCCCGACCGGAACTGGTGGCCGCCGTGTACCGGGCGGCCCGGCTGCTGGGCGGGACCGGCCCGGACATCGAGGCGCTGGCCGGTTGGCTGGCCCCGGTGCCGTACGACGACGGTGGGGTCGCCGCGGCCCCGACCGGAGGGCCGTCCTAGATCGGCGGCGGCTCGATGTCGGCTTCCAACCGGTCGCCCTGCCCGGCGCTGACCACGTCGGGGTGGGTTTCGCCGAGGATCTTGGCGAGCTCGGCGACCGAGGCATCCCGGCGGGCGAGCGCCGCCGGGTCGTCGCCGCCGTGCAACGCGTCGTCGTACGCGCAGATCAGCGTGTCCGGATGGGCCGGCCCGCGCACCGTCCGGGACCGGATCAGGGTGTCGGCCGACAGGTCCCGCGCCTCATCCGCCTCGCCGGCGGCGGCCAGGTCCGCGGCGTAGCCACTCGCGCAGCTCAACGTGAACGGGTGGTCCGGGCCGAGCGCGCGACGCAGCCCGCGCACGGCCTCCGCACTGATCGCGCGGGCCTCGGCCGGCCGGCCGGTGCCCCGCACCACCACGGCGAGATTGCTGGCACAGGCCAACGTGAGGGGGTGCTCGTCGCCCAGCACCGCGTGGTAGCGGCCGACCGCCCGTTCCAGCAGTGCGTGGGCCGCCGCCAGGTCGCCGACGGCCCGGCAGCAGTTGGCCAGCGACACGGTCGCCCCGAGGGTCTCGACGCTGAGGTCGCCGAACTTCTGCCGGAACAGGGCCACGTTGCCGGTCGCCACCGTCCGGGCGGCCTCCCGGGCCCCGGCCCGGCGTAGCGCCATCGCCTGGAACCGGCGGGCCACCAGGACCATCGGATGATCCGCGCCCAGGGCGGCGCGGTGCCCGTCGAGCGCCGTGGTGACCATCGCCCGGGCGCCGGCGAAATCGCCCAGCCCGAACAGGTCGAGGGCCAGGCTGGCCCACGACGAGAGGGTCTCCGGGTGCCCCTCGGCCAGGACCTCCCGGCGGTACCGCAGGGTCAGCTCGTCCAGCGCCCGGGCCCCCCGGAAGTCGCCGAGCAGGCGCAGGTCGACCGCCAGATTGTTGGCGCAGCGCAGGGTGGTGGGGAACTCGGCGCCGAACAGCCGCCGGTGCCGGGCGAGGTTGTCCGCGTCCAGTTGGCGGGCCTGCGCGAACCAGCCCTGCACCCGCAGGTCGGCGCCGACGCTGTTGGCGGTCGCCAGGGTGGTCTCGTCGTCGTCGCCGGCCACCTGGCGTTGCAGTTGGAGGGTCTGCTCGTTGAGCCGGCGAGCGTCGGCCGCCCGGCCCACCGCCCGCAGGGCGTTGGCCAGGTGGAACGCGGCCGCCAGCGTCTGCTCGTCGGTCGCACCGAGCGTCTCGCGCCAGCGGGCCACCGCCTGCGCGCACAGGTCCCGGCTGCTGTCGTAGTCGCCGCGGGCGAACAGGAACCGTACGTGGTTCAGCACCAACTGGCGGACCTCTTCGGTGTGCCCGCCCACCACGTCGGAATGCACCAGGTGGGGTGCTATCTCCTCGTAGCGGGCCCAGTGCGTGGGGTCGTCCGGGTCGCCCGGGTCGGCGGCGGCCAGCAGCCCGCGCACCGTGGCGGAGTAGCCGGCGTGCGCGTCGGAACTGAGCTGTTGGGCGAACATGCCCTGCACCAGCGGATGGACCAGCAGCCGACCGCCGGGCGGGTCGACATCGGCCAGCCCGTAGCGGCCGATCGTCCGGATAGCGGCCTTCAGGCGGCGCTCGATGCGCACCGTGCGGGCCAGCTCGTCGAGCAGATCCAGGCCACGGGCCGCCCACAGCAGCTGCCAGGACACCGGCGAGCTGGCCAGGAACGCGCACACCTCCAGCAACCGGACCGCCGCCGGCGCCGCGTCGCGCAGGCCCTGCACGGCCAGGCTCCAGGTCACCGGAATGGGCGTCGGGTACGCCAACTCGCGGGCCCGTTGGTCGTAGCGGCGCAGGTAGCCCGCGACGTCCAGGTCGAGCGCCGCGCACAACGCCGCGGCCTGGTCGAGGGCCATCGGTACGTCGCCGAGCCGGTCGGCCAGCCGGTCGGCGTCGGTGTCGGTGATGCCCGGGCGGCGTCGGCGCAGCAGCTCGACGCTGTCCGCCCGGTCGAACACGTCGACCTGGACGACCTGGGTCATCTCCGAGGACCAGCGGGGGTTGCGGGAGGTGACCAGGACGTGTCCGGCCCCGCTGGGCAGGTACGGCTTGAGGTCTTCGGGCCGGTTGGCGTTCTCGAACACGACCAGCCAGTTGCGGTACGGCTCGCCGCGGCTCAACGCGTCACGCACCGAGCCGAGGGTGCGGTTGATGTCGCGCGCCTCCGGCAGGCCCAACTCCTGGGCCAGCGCCACCAACGCCGAGCGCATCGGCGCGATCTGCTCGGCCGGAATCCACCACACCAGGTCGTAGGAGTCGGCGTAGCGGTGCGCGTACTCCACCGCCAGCTGCGAGCGGCCGACCCCGCCGAGCTGGTGTCCGCTGGCCGGCAGCAGCACCACCGGACCGGTGCCGAGCAGCTGCCTGACCCGGTCCAGCAACGCGTCGCGGCCAACGAACCGGGCGCTGCGCGCGGGGAGGCCGCCGCGGATGGTGCGGCGGGACCTGGTCGTTCCCGCTGGATCCGAGCCCAAGGCCGGCACCGCGATCTCCTCCCAATGGTGATCGTTGGTGACGATTACGGTACGGGGAATCGTCACACCAGGGAAAGCCGACGATCCGGGTTGTGACACCCGGCCCGGTGAGCCCGGCCCGGACAGTGGCCGCCGGACACGGGCCGGCTTAGGCTCTGGGTTGACCTTCCGATGCCCGGGCCGCTGCGGCCCGACCCGACGGAGAGGCTCCGGTGACCGACAAGCCGACCGCGACCCTGGACCACGGCTCCGACCAGGTGATCCTGGCGCTGCACGGCGAGGTGGACGTGCTCAACGTCGACCAGGTGCGGGTCGCCGTCAACGAGGCGATCGCGCTGCGCCCGGCGAGCCTGGTGGTGGACCTGGCCGACCTTTCCTTCATCGACTCGACCGGCCTGGGGGCGCTGATCTTCGGTTTCCAGCGGGCCCGTGAGCAGGGGGTTTCCTACCGGCTGGCCCGACCGACCCGGTCGGTGCACCAGGTGCTGGTCATGTCCGGGTTGTTGGAACTGGTGGAGGTCGTCGAGCCACCCGTCGAGTCCTGATACCGCCCGCTGCCGGGGCGGGGTGTGGCGGGGGCCGGTCAGCGTAGGGCGCGCAGTTGGTTCGCGTGGGCCGGCAGGTGGAGCCGGCGATGCAGACCGATCACCCGGGCCCAGGGCAGCAGCTGGTCGACCCGGACCACCTCGCCGTCGCGGATGTGCGTGTGCACCGGCGTCTCGGCCCGGTGGGCGTCGAGGCGCTCCGCGAGCTGGCACAGCCGCTGACCACCGGCGCGTACCAGGACCGCCAGCGAGGCGAGGTCCGGATAATCCTTGATCACCGCGTTGAGCTGCGCGTCGTCGATGGAATCATGGTTGTAGTACGGCCGGGAATGCCCCCCGAGTACCGCCTCGGTGGCGGCGCAGAGCAGGGAGTCGTTCACCGCGACGTGCGCGACGATCTGCTCGGCGGTCCACTCGCCCGGCGGCGGCGGCCCGAACCCACCGGCGTCGACCTCGGCCAGGAAATCGTCGTAGGCCCGGCGCAGTTCCATGATGTGCATCGCGGCAGTGTAATGACGCCTACCCCGCCGCCGGGGTAGGCGTGGCCAGCGCGGGCGTGGCTCAACCGGGTCATCGCCGGCCCGGATGACCGGGCCGGCGACGGAACCGCCAAGCAGCAGAGCGCCGGGTGGGTGACGGGCTTGCCCTCCCGCACCCACCCGGCCTAAGCCGCCCCTCAGCGGCCGATCAGTTGACTTCGATGCGTACGGCGTCGAGGGCGGGGGTCTGGTTGGCCCGCTCCATCATCGGGATGCGGTGCGATCCGTCACCGGCCCACACGGCGCACTGCGCGGTGCCGTTCTCCGGCATACCCGTCACCTGGAT
>DASVVF010000423.1:0-6784 GCA_036386695.1 Catenuloplanes sp.
GGTCGACGCGCCGGTGGCCAGGCCGTCGAGGCCGTCGGTGAGGTTCACGCCGTTCGACATCGCCGTGATCACGAAGACGAACACGATCACCGAGCCGACCTTGCCGACGTTCAACCAGCTGATGTCGCGGACCAGCGAGATGTGCTCGCTCGCCACGGTCTGGCCGTTGGTGCTGGCCACGTAGAGCGCGGCGACGCCGAACCCGCCGCCGACGATCGCCTGGCCGAGCAGCTTGCCTTTGGCGGACAGTCCGTCGGAGTTGCGCCGGCGTACCTTGAGGAAGTCGTCGAGGAAGCCGACCACGCCGCAGAAGACCAACAGCCCGAGCAGGACGAGGGCCGTCATGGTCGGCCCCTCCTGCGCGATCTGCCGTTCGGGCAGGGTGGTCAGGGCGATGTGCCCGGCGACGTAGGCGAAGACGGTCGCCACGATGATCGTGACGCCGCCCATCGTGGGGGTGCCCTTCTTGCCTTGGTTGCTGGCGAGCCCGATGGATCGGATCGGCTGGCCGGCCTTGAGCGCGGTGAAGACCCGGATCGCCACCGGCGTGCCGAACAGGGAAATGACGAACGCGACCGCCGCCGCGACGACGACTGCCCTCACGGGCGAGCCTCCACGAGATCCAGGTCTCTCACGGCGTCCCCACCGCGCGATGCGTGTCGGATAGGTCGGCATGATGCGAGCCGCCGGCCGTTTCCTGCCCAGCCCGCTCGATCTTCGCCCGGTACGCCTCGAAGGTACCTGGCCTCCCAGGTCGCCAGGTGCTTGACCAGGCCAAGAAGGCTGGTCCCCGTCGCTGTCAGCGGGCGCCGGACGTCGTACTCGGACAGGTCATCGAGCTTCCAGACCAGCGTTTGACGTGTCGACCTGAGCTGGCCGTGCAAGTAGTCCTTCGCGAGATCATCGCTCACGGGACACGAGCTTGCCATCCGGCAGCAAGAGGAGCAGTCCCGGCACGGCACGGCACAGCACGGCCGACCCCGATCATCGCCTGGTAGGTGGGGTGGATCGCTCTACTGACTTTCGTGGTCAGGGTCTGCCGGGCGGCCGGGCGAAGCGCAGCACCAGCGGCCGGTGGTCGGACACCTCGACCGTCGGGGTACTGACCTGCGTCACCGGCCCCAGTGCCCGGCTGCCCCGGCGGTCGGCCAACACGTGATCCAGTTGTACGCGGGGGCGCGGACTCGGATAGGTGGCGGCGCGCCCCAACACCTGCCACCCCGACACGGCGCGCGCCACCGCGGCGGGGAGGTTCAGGTCGCCGATCAGCAGCCGGGGCGCCGGCAGGTCGCGCAGCGCCCGGACCGCCGCGCGCAGCTGCCGCAGATTCCACCCGGGCACGAACGACAGGTGGGTGGTGGCCACGCTCAACGGGCCGTCCGGAGTGTCGATCACGGCGGCCAGCACGACGCGCGGTTCGTCGCGCAACAGCAGCAGACCGGCGCCGGGTACGTACACCGGGGAGCGCACAGGCGCCGCCGGCAGGCGGGTGATCTGCCATGACCGTACCGGCCAGCGGCTGACCAGGCCGACGCCGTAACACGGCTGGCCGGCACCGTCGCCGTCGTGGCGCCAGGGGCGGAACCGTTGTCCCGGTGTGCCGACGATGGCCGGGGCGAACCGGTACGCCGGGGCGCCGAGGGCGTCGGCGGCGATCCTGGTCAGATCCAGCAGGCCGCTGCGGGGTTGGGCGTGGTCGACCTCCTGCAGGCCCAGCACGTCGGCGTCGAGGCCGCGGACCGCGTGGGCCAGGCGGTCGCCGTCGACGCGCCCGTCGTGCGGGGACCGGCCGTGCAGCACATTGAACGTCGCGATCCGCACCCCATGACCTTACGGGGGCCGGTGGCGGCTACGGTCGGAGGCGATGCCCGGTCACCTGGAGAGAGGCGTGCGCGTGCTGGCCAAGGTGCTGTTGTTGTCGATGTTGCTGTTCGTCGCGGTCGGCGCCGCCGGGATCTGGCTGCGCCGACGCCGGGGCCGCTGACCGGCGTCGGGGTGCTCACGGCTGCCGGTCGCCCGCCACCGCCTCGGTGATCCGGGCTTCCACCGCGGCCTTGGTCACGCCGAGACCGGCGAGGACCCCGGTGCCGTCCTCGAATTCGAGCACGGCGAGCAGGATGTGTTCGGTGTCGATGTGGTGGTGACCCAGCCGCAGTGCCTCCCGGAAGGTCAACTCCAGTGTTTTGCGGGCCGGCCCGTTGAACGGGATCAGGTCGGGGATGTGATCGACCGGCCCGGGCAGGGTGGCCATGGTGACCTGGCGGACCCGGTCCAACGACGCGACCTGCCCGGCGATGGCCTGGGCGGCGAGCCCGTCGGGTTCGCTGAGCAGCCCCAGCACGAGGTGACCGGGGGCGATCTCGGCGTTGCGGGCCGCGCGGGCCTCGTGCTGCGCCGCCATCACGACGTTGCGGGCCTGCGGGGTGAACCGGGTGAATCCCTCGCTGGCGTCGAGGCCCGGCGCCTCGCCGGGGCCCTTACCGACGAATCGTTTCTGGGCTGCCTGTTTGGTGACGCCCATACTGCGCCCGATGTCGGTCCAGGAGGCCCCTGAGCGCCTGGCCTGGTCGACGAAGTGGCCGATCAGGTGGTCGGCGACGTCGCCGAGGTGCTCGGCGGCCAGGACGGCGTCGGTGAGTTGGTCGAGGGCGTCGGGGTGCGCTGTTCTGATCGCCTCGATGAGGTCGTCCAGGCGTACCGGTCGGGTGCTGGGAAGAGGGTCGGTCATTCGTCAACCATAGGTTGACGGCGAGGGTTCGTCAACCCATGGTTGACGAGGTGGGAGGGGCGGTCGGACGACCGTCACCCGGGGCGACCCCGCACCCCGGCCGCCGGGCCGGGGTGTCCGGGCGCGGGCCGGCCTACACCCATGGGTGTACGTGGTACTCGATCGGCGTCCGTCACGGTGACATCCGCTGGACGACGCGGCACCGGCCGGGACGTCCATAACGTCGGAGCATCCCCGAATGAGGAGGCTCGATGTTCAACACCGACCCGGCCGGCACCCGCCCGACAGCGCGTGGATCGCGCTCGATCGAACCGGCCACGGCGCCGCGCTGGCCGCACACCGCCCGCCGGATCGCCGTGGACGGCATTCCAGGCGCGCTGGCCCTGCCGCTGATCGGCTTCGCGGTAGCCGATTTGATCAACCCGGCTTGGAGCCCGGTCGAAGCGATGATCAGCCACTACGTACACGCTCCGCGCGGCGGGTGGTGATTCCGGTCGGTGTGCTCAGCATGGCTGTCGCCTCGGCGACGCTGACGTGGCTGGCCGCCGCGTACACCCGCGGCGGCCGCGCCGGCCTGGCGCTGCTCAGCGTCTGGACCGCTGCCCTGCTGGTCTCCGGCGTGTTCCCGACCGACCCGCCCGGGCAGTGGGACGAACCACCGACCATGCCCGGCGCGCTGCACGGCATCGGCGGACTACTCGCCTTCACGGCACTGCCGGCGGCCGCGGTCGCGCTCAGCCGGGTGTGGCGCCGGGACCCCCGGTGGGCTCCGGTCGCCGGGGCACTGGCCGTGACGACGCGGCCTACTGCGGGTCGGTCCGGTCGCGGGGGCCGGGTTCACGGTCCAGGCCTGGATTCCGGTGAACGGGTGACCGTGGCGATCTCTGTGCTGCTCGCGGACGACCAACACCTCGTCCGTGCCGGGTTCCGCAGCCTACTCAAGCGCGACCGCGACATCGTCGTCCTCGGTGAGGCGTCGACCGGCGACGAGGCGGTCCGCACCGCCCGGGCATTGCGGCCGGACGTGGTGCTGATGGACATCCGGATGCCGGGCCTGGACGGGATCACCGCCCGCGGCCGACACCGACGGGACGCGGCTCGCCGCGCTCACGGACCGCGAACGGGAGATCACCCGGCTGCTGGCGAGCGGCATGTCCAATGACGACATCGCCGCCCACCTGGTGATCAGCCCGCTGACGGTGAAGACCCACATCACCCGGTCCATCGGCAAGCTCGGCGTCCGAGATCGGGTCCACCTGGTGATCCTGGCCTACGAGACCGGTCTGGTCCGCCCCGGCGAGGCCACCGACCGAACCGAACGGTAGCGGTGCCTCGACAGCCGGATGCCTGCCGTAGCCGGATGCCTGCCGTGCGAACCCGGCTTCGCCGGCGATGGCCCGCACCGCCGACCGCGCTGCCGGCCGGTTGGGCGGCCAGGACCCAACTAGGGTCGGGGCATGGTCGTGCACCGGTTGACGAAGCACCAGGCCCGGCGGATCGCGATCCACGCACAGTTGCTCGACGCGCCCCGTCCGACGGACCTCGTCGACGTCGTCGACCGCCTGACCGTGCTGCAGATCGACCCCACCGCGAGCGTCGCGCCCAGCGCCGATCTGGTGCTGTGGAGCCGGCTCGGCTCGGCCTACGACCCCGCCGACCTGACCAGGGCCCTGGAAACCGACCGCACCCTGGTCGAGACCGTCGCCTACGTCCGATCCCCCCGCGACCTGCCGGCGGTGATCGCCGAAGCCCGCGGCACCCGACACCATCCCGCCACCCAGGCGTGGCTGCGGGACAACGAGCCGTTCCGCCAGGACATCCTGGTGCTGCTGGACAAGCGCGGTCCGCTGCTGTCGCGCGACATCCCCGACACCAGCGTCGTCCCGTGGCCGTCGTCGGGCTGGAACAACAACCGCAACGTCACCCGGATGCTCGAATCCCTCGCGCTGCGCGGGCACGTCGCGATCTCGGGCCGCAAGGGCCGGCAACGCTTCTGGGACCTGCCCGAACGCGTGTACCCCGCCGACCTGCCGGACCTGCGGTTCGACGCAGCGGTCCGGCTGCGCGACCAGCGCCGACTCGCGGCGCTCGGGATCGCCCGGGCCACCGGCCCGCAGCTGCCGGGTGAGTCGCCGTACGTCGGCGACGCCGGCGAACAGGCCGTCGTCGAGGGCACCCCGGGCAGCTGGCGGGTGCACCCCGCGTACGTCGGTCTGCCGTTCCAGGGACGCACGGCGCTGCTGTCGCCGTTCGACCGGCTGGTCCACGACCGGGTCCGGGCCGACCAACTCTTCGACTTCGAGTACATCCTGGAGATGTACAAGCCCAGGGACAACCGCCGGTGGGGGTACTTCGCCCTGCCGGTTCTGCACGGCGACCGGCTGGTCGGCAAGCTCGACGCGGCCGCCGATCGCAAGGCCGGCACCCTGGTCGTCAACGCCGTCCACGAGGACGTCCGGTTCACCGACGCCACCACCGCCGCGGTCCGGGCCGAGACCGCGGACCTGGCCACGTGGCTCGGTCTGCGGGTCACCGGCGGGTAGCGGCGGGGCGCCGGGTGGATTCCTACGTCGTCCCGCTGCCCTGATCCCCCGGGTACCGACAGGTCAACTCCGTCGATCGCCGGGCCGGGGGTGCGGGCCTGAGGTCCCGGGTTCACGCCGCGGTGGTCGGGCTGACCAGGCCGGTCCGGTAGGCGGCGACGACTGCCTGGACCCGGTCGCGCAGGCCCAGCTTGGCCAGGATCCGGGCGATGTGGGTCTTGACGGTCGCCTCGGACAGGTGCAGGCGGCCGGCGAGTTCGGCGTTGCTCAGACCCTGCGCGAGCAGCGAGAGGACCTCCAACTCGCGGGGGGTGAGCGCGGCCAGGTCACGGTGGAGCGAGCCCAGGTCGGTGTCGCGGTGGGCGAACCGTTCGACGAGGCGACGGGTGATCGCCGGGGCCAGCAACGCGTCGCCGGCGCGGACCATCCGCACGGCGGCGACCAGATGCTCCGGGGTGACGTCCTTGAGCAGGAAGCCGCTGGCCCCGGCGGTCAGTGCCGCGTACACGTAGTGGTCGAGGTCGAACGTGGTGAGCATGATGACCCGCGGCGCGTCGGGGGCGTCGGTGAAGATCCGTCGGGTGGCCTCCAGCCCGTCCAGCTCCGGCATCCGGATGTCCATCAGGACCACGTCGGGCCTGGTGCGCCGGACCGCGTCGACGGCCTCGGCGCCGTTGGTCGCCTCGGCGACCACGTCGATGCCGTCGGCGGTCAGGATCATGCGGAACCCGGCGCGGACCAGTGCCTGGTCGTCGGCGACCACCACGCGCAGCGCCTCGGTCACGGGACCTCCAGGGGGATCGGTCACGGCACCTCCAGGGGGATCAGGGCGGTGACGCGGTAGCCGCCGCTGGGGCGTGGCCCGGTGTGCAGGGTCCCACCGTAGACGGCCAGGCGCTCCCGCAGGCCGATCAGCCCGTGCCCGGCCCCGGTGGCGGCCGAAGCGGACGGCGCGCCGCCGGTGTCGGTGACCTCCACCCGCAGCTGCTCGGCGCCGTAGTCGACGAGCACCGTCGAGGACGCCCCGGCGGCGTGCTTGACCGTGTTGGTGAGGGCTTCCTGCACCACCCGGTAGGCGGCCAGTTCGACACCGGACGGTACGGGGCGCGGCCGGCCCGAGCGGGTCAACTCGACCGGGATCCCGGTGTCGCGCACCCGCGCGACCAGCTCGTCGAGCCGGTCGAGGTCCGGCTGTGGCGTCAGGTCGGTGCCGCCGGCCGGGTCGGGGCCGTCGCTGTCCATCGTGAGCAGCCCCATGACGTGGCGCAGCTCCGCCATCGCGGCCCGGCCGCCGGCCTCGACCGCCAGCAGCGCCTCCCGGGCCTGCTCCGGGGTGGTGTCCATGACCTTGCGGGCGGCCCCCGCCTGGATGACCATCACGCTGACGTTGTGCGTCACCACGTCGTGCAGCTCTCGGGCGATCCGGGCGCGTTCGTGTTCGGTGGCGCGGCGCAGGGCGTCGACCTGTTCGCGTTCCAGGGCGGACAGCCGTGCCCGGTCCTCGTCGGCGCGG
>DASVVF010000424.1:0-4520 GCA_036386695.1 Catenuloplanes sp.
GGGGCATCAACGTGTACTCGCCGGCCGAGGACCGGCACGACCCGGACCGGCTGGCCCTGCTCGGCGACCTGCGCGCCGCGATGGACAACCGGGAGCTGGTGCTGCGCTACCAACCCAAGGTCGACCTGGCGTCCGGGCAGGTGTGCGGCGTGGAGGCGCTGGTGCGGTGGAACCACCCGGAACGCGGACTGGTCAACCCGGGCCAGTTCATCCCGCTGGCCGAACAGACCGGGTTGATCGGCCCGCTGACCCGGTACCTGCTGCGCTCGGCGCTGGCGCAGGCCCGCTGCTGGTCCGATCAGGACCGGCCGTTGACCATCTCGGTGAACCTGGCCGCCCGCAACCTGACCGACGAGGCGTTGTACGACGACATCATCCGGGCGCTGCACGACCATGGGGTCCCCGCGTCGCTGCTGCGGCTGGAACTGACCGAGAGCGCCGTCGTCACCGAGCCGGGGTTGGCCCGGCGCCTGCTGGGAAGGCTGCACGCCGCCGGCATCACCATCGCCCTGGACGACTTCGGCGCCGGGTACACCAGCCTGCGCCAGCTGACCAACCTGCCGATCACCGAGTTGAAGATCGACCGCGCGTACGTGGCGGTGATGGCGACCGACGCGCGGAGCGCCATCATCGTGGAGAGCATGGTGCGGCTCGCCGACAACCTGAACCTGACCACGGTGGCCGAGGGGGTGGAGGATGCGGCCACCGTGGCCGCGCTGCGCCGGGTGGGCTGCCAGCTCGGGCAGGGGTACTACTTCGCCCGGCCGGTGGCGGCGGAGGCGCTGGACCGGCGCCATCCGGCGACCTCGCTGGCCGCGTTCACCGCCGGCGGCTGAGCCGATCAGCCGTGGGCGGGGTGGTGGTGGTGGCTGTGCTGGTGTCCCGGCTCGCCGGGGTGGTGGTGCGGGGTCTGCGGCGCCCCGACCCGGCCCTCGTACCCCGGTAGTGCCACCCGGTAGAGGCACGCGTCGCAGTTGACCCGCACCTGCCCGCGGACCGCCTCGGCGTGCCGCTCCAGCACCACGTCGGCGAGGCCGTCGCTGTCACCGATGACGTCGGCGGTCGTCACCGGCACACCGCCCGCCGCGGACCAGCCGGCGGCCTGCACGGCGACCCGCCGCGGCAGCACCCCGGTGAACAGGAAGTACGGCAGCACGGCGACCCGTCGGGCACCCAGAGCCCGACACCGGTCCAGGGCAGCCGGGACGCCGGGTGCGGCCAGCGACACGAACCCGTACTCCACCCCGGCCACCCCGGTCGTCTCCGCCAGCAGCCGGGCGGCCCGGGCCACCTCGGCGTTGGCGTCCGGGTCGCTGGAGCCCCGGCCGACCAGCAGCACGGTGGTGTCCGCGTCGGCGTCGGTTGCGGCCAGCCGCTCCCGCAGCAGCGTCAGGATCGTCGGGTGTGCGCCGAGCGGGCGTCCGTACGCCACGCTCAGGCCCGGGTGCCGCAGCCGCTCGCGGGTCAGCGCGGCCGGGATGTCGCCCTTGGCGTGACCGGCGGCGACGAGCATCAGCGGCACGGCGGCGATCCGGCGGGCCCCGGTGGCGACCAGTTCGGCCACCGCCTCCCCCAGCGGGGGCGGGGACAGTTCGATGAAGCCGCCGGCGACCGGGGCGTCGTGGCGGGCCGCGACCCGGTGGGTGAACCGCCGGAACTGGTCGGCGCCCTCCGCGTCGGCGGTGCCGTGGCCGGCGATCAGCAGGGGAATCGTCATGCGAGCGGGTCTCCGTACAGCAGGGCGTTGACGGCGGCGGCCGCGACGGCGGACCCGCCGCGGGCGCTCACATTGGACAGTTGGGGCAGGTCGGTGCCGCGCAGCCGGGCCTTGGTCTCGGCGGCGCCGACGTAGCCGACCGGCAGACCGACCACCAACGCCGGCCGGACCAGGCCATGGTGTGCCAGGCGCAGCAGCTCGGCCAGCGCTGTGGGGGCGTTACCGATCGCCCACACCGCCCCGTCGGGCGCCTGCCGGGCCGCGAGCCGGACCGCCGCGGCGCACCGGGTCAGGCCGTCGGCCGCCGCGAGCGAGGCCGCCTGCGGGCTGGCGACCAGACACACCGAGGGGTACGCGGTGATCCCCGCGGCCACCATGGAGACGTCCACGACCAGCGGGGCCCCGGCCGCGAGCGCCGTGACGCCGGCCTCCAGGTGCGCCTCGGCCAGAACCAGGTCGTCGCGCCAGCCCGGGTCGGCGGTGGTGTGCACGACGCGCTCGACCACGTCGCGGCCGCGCCGACCCAATCCGGCGGTGTCCACGGTGGCGCGGATGATCCGGTACGACTCGGCCTCGATGGGGTGCACGCTGCGGCTCATCCGGGCACCGGCCCGACCGCCGCTGTTCCGCTCCCCGATCGACCCTCGTCTCCCGCCACCCCGACCACCCCCACAACCGCCGCCGCGCCCCCCGACCGACCCTCGTCTCCCGCCACCCCGACCACCCCCACAACCGCCTTTGCTCTGCTTCCCCATAGGAAGCACCCGTCGTCCGCTATCCGGACAGCCGGTGTTTCCTCCTGGGAAGCAGAGCAAAGCGTCCGCGGAGGTATACCGGCGATGCCGGCGAGGGCCCGGCCGGACCCGACGTCAGGCGGCTGCGCCGCGCCGAGCCGGCCTCCGGGACCGTCCTGCCGGGCCCCGGAACCGTCCTGCCGGGCCCCGAAACCGTCCAGTTCGATGGCGTCGACCGGGCAGACCTCGACGCACTCGCCACACTCGGTGCACCGCGGCGCCCGGACGGTCAGCCGGCCGCCCTGCGGTTGCAGGGCGTGGGTGGGACAGGTGAGCAGGCAGGCGCCACACCCGGTACAGGCCGCCGTCACGATCAGTCGAGCCACTGGTACTCCCGGGGGGTCACCATGCGCCCGGCCACCATCGCGGTGCGGCGGGACCCGACCAGCACCACCGAGAGCATGTCGACGACGGTGGGGTCGGCGGCCAACCGGCCCAGGGAGGTGCGGGTCACCCGCTGCGCCGGGCGGGTGGCGTCGCGGACCACGCCCACCGGGGTGGTGTCCGGGCGGTGTTCGCCGAGGATCGCCAGCGCCTGGTCGAACTGGGCGGTGCGCCGCCGGCTACGCGGGTTGTACAGGCACACCACCAGGTCGGCCCGTGCGCAGGCGCGCAGCCGCTCGGCGATCACCGGCCACGGGGTGTGCAGGTCCGACAACGAGAGGTACGCGTGATCGTGGCCGAGCGGCGCCCCCAGCACCGCCGCGGCGGCCAGGGCGGCGGTCACCCCGGGCACCGCGTCCACGTCGATGTCCTCGCCGGCGACCTGTAACGCCGGGGAGGCCATCGCGTAAACCCCCGCGTCGCCGGAGCCGATCAGCGCCACCGCGTGCCCGTCGCCGGCCAGCCGCACGGCGGTGCGGGCGCGCTCCTCCTCGGCGCCCAGGCCGCTCTCCAGGACTCTGGCCGCGGGGTGCAGCAGTGGCCGCACCTGGGCGACGTACTGGTCCAGGCCCACGACGATCGAGGCCCGGCGCAGCGCGGCGGTGGCCCGGGGGGTACGCAGGTCAGCCGCGCCCGGGCCGAGCCCGATCAGGGTGAGCCGGCCACGGGGAGTGAGCCGGGCGACCGCGACGGTGCCCATCGCGCTGGCCCGTTTGGCGACCACCAGGATGGCATCCCGGCCGGCGTCCCGGGCGGCGCGCAGCGCGGCGGCCTCGGCGACGCTGGGCGTGCCGACGACGGCCCGCACCACCTCCGACGGGTTCGGCACCACCTCGTCGGCCAACGCCCCGGCCGGGTACGTCAGCAACGGCCAGCCACGCCGGTCCGCCTCGGCGAGAATCCCGGCCTCGTCCGCCTTCACGTCCACGGTGGCCAGCGCCCGCACCGACTCCGGGGACAGGCCGGCGTCGGCCAGCGCGTCGTCGATCAGCGCCGCCAGCTCCGCCGCGGCGACGCCACGGCTGGCGCCCACCCCGACGACCAGGGACGGCGGGCGGTACACCAGGTCACCGGAGGCATCCAACCGGTCGCTGACGACCACGGTGTACCGGCCGTTGTCGTCGGACGGCAGCGGCGGCAACGGCCAGCTCGCGTCGGCGCGCAGCCGGGGAGCGGACCCATCCAGCATCGCGCGGGTCACCTTGGCCACCGCGCCGCTGTCGACCAGCCGGAAACCCAGGTCGACGCCGTACGTGTCCAGCGGGGTGGCCCCGCTCGCGTCCGTGCCGGTGGTGATCACCGGCTGCGCCCCGAGGACCTCGGCGACCCGTTCCGCCAGGCCGTTACCGTCGGCCGCGTGCCCGCCCAGCAGGGCGACGGCGAACCGGCCGGCCTCATCCACACACACCAGCGCCGGGTCGGTGTGCTTGTCACCCAGCAGCGGGGCGACCAGCCGTACGGCGGCGCCGGTGGCCAGGAAGCAGACCACCGCAGTCGACTCGGCCCAGGCGGTGCGCAACTGGTCACCCGCCGGTCCACTGTGTACCCGGCAACGCTCGGGCCAGGCCTGGGCCAACCGGGCCGCCATCACCCGACCGGCGGCCGTGGTCGCCACCAGGCCGATC
>DASVVF010000425.1:0-6868 GCA_036386695.1 Catenuloplanes sp.
GCCGGCCGGACCGCCCACGGCGGTCCGGCCGGCGCCGGATTTGCCCCGGCCAATGCCGGCGCGCATGCCGTGCCGGCCGCGTCCATGAAACTCTCAGCTAATTGTCATGAAGCGATGCCCGCCCATGGCTGGCGGAATCCCCGTCAGCCGGTTCAGCACCGGAGAAAGCCTGCTCGGTGACGTCGGCGACCTCCTCCAGCATGTGTGGGCCGTACGCGATCGGGTTGACGACGCGCAGGACCAACGCGAAGCGACCCCGTACCCCGTAATCGCGGATCAGCCGGGGATATGCCCGGGCCAGAAACGCCACGCCCGCGTGGTTCGACAACGAGGTCTGTCCGCAGATCACGAAGAGCGGCCAGTCCCGGTCGGCCGGCCCCGGCACCCGCGCGACCAACAGGTAGTCGACGGCGTCCGGCTGGTTGTCGTATACCTGCCCGCCGACGCTGATGCGCATGAACGGCGCCCGCCGCTGTGCCACGTCGGTCGACGGGTCGTCCGAGCCGGGTCGGCCGGTCACCGGCTGGTCCGGCCCGGTGCCGACCCGTACGCCGGGGAGCAGCCACCGCAGGTGCCCGACCGTGCGGGAATTGGACGACGGCCCGCCCACGCAGAACTCGGTGAGCTGGCCGAGGCCGCGGACCGGCTCGTCATGCAGCACCAGTCGCTGCCGTGCCCCGCATTCGCGGACCACCCCGGCGAGCTCCAACAGGGACGCGACGTCGTTGCGGTGCACGCTGTGCGGATGTCCGGACGCCGCGTGCCGACCCACCACAAGCAGGCATTCCGCATCGCGGCGCAGTCCGAAGAACTCCTGCATCCGGCGAAGTCTGCGGCGCCGCACGAGGAACTGGGCCAGCCACACCGTGGCACCGGTGATGGCGCTGGCGGCCAGGTTGATGCTCAGATCCCACACATGTGCCCCCGGGAACAACGGTGCGGCCGCACTGAACCGTGCCCACTGTAGGTGTCGCCGGAGACCCCGGCTGCAGTGGGTGCCGGCGCCGCCCCGCCGCCCGCGCTGCCGCGCCCCGCGGTGCCGCCGGGCCAGGCTCCGCGCCTGGCCGGGCCGGGCTCGTCGGGGGGCCGGGTCAGGCCGAGAGTCGGTCGCTGTCGGCGGCCGGCGTCCCGGCCGCCACGGCGAAGGCGTTCAACGAGCGCAGCAGGTCCTGACGGTGCGCGGGCAGCATCCGCTCCAGCACCTCGGCGAGCGCCCGGCGCCGCCGCAGCCGTAGCTCGTCGAGAACCTGATGGGCGGTCGCGGTCAGGACCAGTCGCACCTCCCGCCGGTCGTGCGGGTCGGGGACCCGGCGTAGCAGGCCGGTGGCCTCCAGCCGGTCGCACAGCCGACTCGCCGAGGAGGGCACCACCTTCAGCGTCTCGGCCAGCCGGTTCATGTTGAGGGCGCCGCCCGCCGCGATGATGGCCAGCACGCGGAGCTGGGTCGGTGGCACCGCCGGTGTCTGGGCGAGAACGGCGGAGTCGAGCACGGCCGCCAAGGGGTCGACCGCCGACTCGATCGCGGCGGCGAGGTCCGTGACAGGCTCGAGGTCCGTGACAGGCTCGAGGTCCGCGACAGGCTCGAGGTCCGCAACAGGCTCCATGCCGGTCCTTCGTGCCGATGAATCGGGTGCCGGCGCCCTCAGGCGGATCCGGCGGGCCCGGCCCCACCCGACGGCTCGCTGCGACCGTGCAGGTCGAGGCAGATGATCACGGCGTCGTCGTCGGGGTCGTGGTCAGCGTGGTATTCGTGCAGGCCCCGCATCACCGTACCAACCGCTTCCGGCGCTGGCTGCAGGCGCGTCCGCCGGACGGCCGCGAGCAGTGCCGACTCGCCGAAGGGCGCCCGTCCGCCGGGGCTGGCGGCGTGCACGCCGTCGCTGACCACCAGCAGCCGGTCACCGGGGGCGAGGGCGAGCCGTTCGGGTTGGTAGTCCGCGTCGCCGAACATGCCGATCGGAAGTTGCTGTTCCAGCGTGATTGGCTGCACCGCGGCTCCGCGCACCAGCAGGGCGCGGGGGGAACCGGCGTCGACCGCCTCGACCTGACCGGTGACCAGGTCGATCTCCATCAGCAGGGTGGCGGCGTGCCGGGCGCCGCCGAACTCGGCGAAAACCGCCGCCGAGGCCAACCCGGCCTGCTCGACGATGCCCGCCCCGGACCGCCGGGCGTTGCGCATGGCGTTGACCGCCAGGCTGGTCAGCAGCGACGCCGCCAGGCCGCCACCGTGACCGTTGAGCACGGTCACGGTCAGTTGGTCCCCATTGAGCGCCCAGTCGAAGTGGTCGCCGCAGACCGCGTACGCCGGCTCCAGTTGACCGGCCAGGGTGAACCGGTCGTCGGCCAGGCAGCGTCCGGGCAGTAGATCCCACTGCAGTTCCGCGGCCATCGTCAGGCGGGCCCGCCGGCGGGCCACCCGGTAGCGGTCGGTGTCGCGGTCAGCGGCGCGCAACGCGGTGGCGAACTCGGCGGCGGTCGCCGCGAGGGCCGCCACCCGTTCCGGCCGCGGTGCCGCCCCGAACCGGACGACCAGGACGCCGACGCGTTCACCCCAGGCCGTCAGCGGAAGGTGCAGCCGGTGCTCGCCGGCGCCGCGGTCGATCACCGGGTACTGGCTGGCGAAGCAGCGCGCCGCCGACGTCGCCGAGTCGAGGGGTTCGCCGGCCGGTTCGCCGGGCCGCCCCACCGGCCGCAGTCCGGACAGGGTGTAATCGGCCAGCAGCACCTCGGCGCGCTTGGCCTCGTGGTGGGTTTCCAGCCAACCGGTCAGCACCTCGACCAGCCGGTCGGGTGGGCCGGCGCGCAGCAGCGGGCCCACCGGGGGTGGTAAGTCGGACACGATGCCTCTCCCACTTCGGCGGGCGCGGGCTCAGCAGGTCGGGCTAAGCAGGTCGGGCTCAGCAGATGCAGGCTCAGCGGGTGCGGCTCAGCAGGTCGCCGAGGCCCCACGTCCGCGCGGGGTGCCGAACCGCTTCTCGAAGTGGATCAGGCACCCGCGTCTGGGCTGGCTGTCCATCCGCACGCTGTCCGTCAGGGCGCGGATCAGGAACAGCCCGCGACCGCGGTCGTGCTGTGGGTCCGGGGTCTGCGCCCCGGTCGCCGACGGGTCGAACCCGCTACCGCGGTCCATCACGTCGATCGCACAGTGGTCCTCGCCGACGTCGAGGTGGACCTCGTACTTGTCAGCGCCCGCGGCGTGGTGCACCACGTTCGCGCACGCCTCGGTCAGCGCGATCTCAAGGTCGTTACGGGCGTCCCGGTCCACGTGCAGGATTGTCAGGGCACACCGCAGCAGCCGCCGAACGGCGGGCACGCTGTCGACCTCACGGGGGAGTCTCAGCCGTACCGACATCCGCATCGGGCAACCCCTTCCTCGGATCTCCGCCGCGGACAGCCCCGGACGGGGCCCTGCCGGCCGGCGGATAACTGCGCGTCCCGCCCTGACTTGCCCGCCTGGTCATCCGCCTAACCGCGAAAGGCCGCCGTGACTCGGCCGCGATGTCGCGGGCGATGCCGATCGGACCGTCGGGCGATGCGTCGGACGGTGATGGGTGGCGAACCAACCACTTCGGCCGCCCCGTCGGCCCGCGCGCCCGCAGGCGACGCGGTCCGGGCCGAGGTGCCCGGGTGGCGGGCACCCCGGCCGTGGCTCACAGCGGTTGTGGTTCGCGCCACATCGGCCAGAGCGGTGGACCGTCGGGCAGCCGGTAGGACTCGCCGTGCGGCTGGTAGCCGTGCCGTAGGTACAGGTCGCGGCTGCGGGCCCGGCTCGCCTCCAGGTACGCCGGGATCCCACGTTCGTCCAGGGTCCGGTGCCGGTGGCGCAGCAGGGTCGAGCCCAGACCGGTTCCCTGGTACGCCGGTAGGCAGGCCAGGAACGCCAGGTAGTCGTGCGGCTGGTGCGGGTGGTGTTCGTCCATCAGCTGGTCGAAAATCCGGAACCGGTCGGAGTGCTCGCCGCAGATGGCTTCCAGACGCTCCTCGTAGTCCGGCGGCGGCGGCGCGGGATCACCGGTCGCCGGGAACCAGACCGCGACGGCGGTACCGTCGTCGATCGTGTAGATCTCACCGTACCGCTCGGCGTGTTCGACCCAGATCCGGAAGTACTCGATGAACACCTTCTCCCGTTCCCGATCGTCAGGCACCAGCCAACCGCCCGGTTCGAGCTCGTGGAACGCCGTGGCGATCACCGCCGTCACGTCACCGACGTCGGCCGCGGTGGCCCGACGCGGCAACGGGCCGATCACCGGCCGCCGCCGATCGAGGCCGGGACCGCCGGGCCCGGGTCGAGGTCGGCCGCGGTGCGGCCGGTGGCCGCGTTGGCACCCAGCCCGATGCTGGCGTACACGCCCGGCCGGCTGGAGCGCAGCACCGCGCCCCAGGCCACCCCGAGGACGATCGCGAGCAGATAGAGGGCGGGCAGGATCCAACGCCGGGGGTCGCTCGCCGGCACGCCGAGCAGGGTGTCGAAGTTCACCAGCGCCACGATCGAAATGGTCCCGAGGGCCAGCGCGGCCAGCGCCGGGGCCACCAGCCGGGTCCAGGTGTTCTCACCGGCCGGGTTCTTGACGAAGTACGCGATCACCGCCAGGGAGGTGCCGGTGATCAACAGCAGGACACCGAACCCGCCGAGCATGCCGACCCAGAAGAAGAGCTGCACCAGCGGGTCGAGTCCGAGGGCCAGGTAGATCAGCAGCACGAGGATCGCCAGTCCACTCTGGACCAGCGAGCCGATCTTCGGGGATCCGGTCCGTCGGCTGGTCCGTCCCAGGGCCCGGGGGAGGACCCCCTCGCGCCCCAGCGCGAACAGGTACCGGGCGACGGCGTTGTGGAACGCCAGCAGCCCGGCGAACAGGCTGGTCACCAGCAGCACCGAGCCGATGTCGGCGAACGTGGCGTTGATGTTCTGACCGGCCAGGCCGATCAGCGTGAAGACACTCTCCTCCCGCGACACCTGCACGATCCGGTCGACCCCGGTGGCCACCGACATCGCCCACGACGCCCCCGCGTAGAGCACGGCGACGATCGCGATCGTCACGAAGGTCGCCATCGGGACGGTCCGGCGCGGGTCCTTGGCCTCCTCGGAGAAGATGGCCGCCCCCTCGAAACCGGTGAACCCGGTCACCGCCAGTACCAGCGCCGCGCCGATGCCCGCGCTGAACAACCCGGTCGGCGCGAGCGGGGAGAAGTCCACCGAGCCGCCGGCCGGATTCGCCAGGTTGAACACGCTGTAGATGACCAGCAGCAGGATCTCCGCGGACAGCAGCACGGCGAGGACCTTGCCGTTGAGGTCGACCCGCAGGACGCCGAGACCGGCGACGGCCAGCGCGGCGGCCAGCGCGCACAGCCACCACGCCACCTTGAGTTGGAACTTCTCCTCCAACAGGCCGGAGGCCAGCACGCCGAAGCCGCCGTACAGGGCGATCTGCAGGGCGTTGTAGGCCAGGACCGCGACGAACGCGGCGGCCACCCCGGGGATCCGCCCGAGGCCGCGGGCGACGTACGTGTAGAAGGCGCCGGCGTTGGTGATCTGGCGGGCCATCGCGACGTAGCCGACGCTGAAGATCGCCAACGCGACGGCGACGGCGAGGAAGGCGACCGGCAACGCGGTGACGCCGGTAACCGCGTACGCCGTCGTGCTGGCGCCGGCGACCACCATGAGCGGCGCCGCGGCGCTCATGGTGAAGAAGACGATGGCCGGCACGCCGAGCCGGCCGCGGGCCAGGGCCCGCGACACGTTGCTCACGGTGCCGGTTGGTCCATTTGCGGACATGGACAGCTCCCTGTTGGGGAAGAGGGACGGGGAAGTGGGGGGTGGGGAAGTGGGGGGTGGGGAAGTGGAGGGTGGGGGAAGTGGGGGGCGGGATGAGGGGGTGGTGCTACGGCCGGTGACTCAGGACGGCGTCGCCGACCGCTGCCTCGGTGTGCGCCACCAGCTCGCGTAGCGGCGCGGGCAGCGACTGCACGGCATAGCTGTAGTACCGACGGGCGTTGCTGTCGGCGTCCCAGAGGAAGCGGTCGACCAGGCCCGCCACGCCGGCCAGGCCGGCCAGCGTCGCGTCGGGGATGCTGATCGGCTTACCCTGGGTGAACGTGTGTCGGAGCCGGTTCTCCGGCCAGGCGGCCGTGGACGGATTGACCGGAACGTAGGTCTTCGAGGTGGTGAACAGCCGCCGGGTCTCCACGATCTGCACCTGTCCGGCCCGGGCCAGTCGCTGCGCCACGTCGGCCGGCGCGTTCTGGGCCAGAAACGTCAGCCAGGTGCGGACGGTGTGCTGCTGCTGCTCGCCGACCAACTGGTCGAGCGTGGTGTGGGCCAGCGCGTCGTCCGGCGGCCGCCGGTCGAGCACCCCCACGGTGCCCTGCTGCACGGTGACGCGTTCGAACAGGACCAGCTCGCCGAGCAGGGCGGCGGCCAGTCCGAGACCGAGGGCGCGGGGATGCAGGCGGGGCTTGCCGGTGCTGTCCTCATGGGCCAGGAAGTACAGCTCGTCTGCGAGCAGCACCAGGTGTCTCCTCTCCCGATCCGCCGGGGGTCGCCGCGTCAACCCGCAGGGAACTTCTCCATCCGGGCAGGGGGCCGCCGTCGCTCCGGCCAGAAGCGGTGCGTACCCGGTGCGGTAATGCCCCCACAGAACCGACCCGCACAAAGAATGCACAGCCCGCAAGGTCCACGCAACTCTCCGGTTCGGTCCGGAGGGGCCCCGGCGGCCCGTAGCCGCCGCGCCGGTCCACAATGGCTCCTCAGCTGCAGGTTGTCCCACCTGGGGTTGCCCACCGTCGTGGCGACCTGGCGGGACGGTCCGCCGGGCCGCGCAACAGACGGGTAACGGCGTCCGTCCACCTCAGCGACCAGCGGGCTGAGGTG
>DASVVF010000426.1:0-12878 GCA_036386695.1 Catenuloplanes sp.
GCCCTGCGCTTCCGCACCCCCGACGAGGGCACCACGGTCGTCGTCGACCTGATCCGCGGCGAACCGACGTTCGAGAACAAGCTCATCGAGGACTTCGTCATCGCCCGCGGCGACGGCTCACCGGTGTTCCTGCTGGCCAACGTGGTCGACGACATGACGATGGGGATCACCCACGTGATCCGCGCCGAGGAGCACCTGCCCAACACCCCCAAGCAGCAGTTGCTGTGGGAGGCGCTCGGCGTCAAGCCGCCGATCTGGGCGCATGTGCCGGTGGTGGTCAACGAGAAGCGCCAGAAGCTGTCCAAACGACGCGACAAGGTCGCCCTGGAGGCGTACCGCGACGAGGGTTACCTGGCCGCGGCGATGCGCAACTACCTGATGCTGCTGGGCTGGGCGCCCTCGGGCGACCGGGAGATCGTGCCGTGGTCGGTGATCCTGGACGAGTTCCGCCTCGAGGACGTCAACCCGTCGCCGGCGTTCTTCGACGAGAAGAAGCTACGCGCGTTCAACGGCGAGTACATCCGGGTGTTGTCGCCGGAGGACTTCGCCGCCGTCTGCGCGCCCTGGCTGACCGGCACCGACACCATCCCGGCACCGCCGTGGCCGCCGGAGGCCTTCGACGTGGACACGTTCCTCGCCGTCGCGCCGCTGGCGCAGACCCGCATCGCCGTGCTGCGGGAGATCGTGCCCAACGTCGACTTCCTCTTCCTCGACCAGCCGCCGGTGGACGAGGCGGCGTGGGCCAAGACGATGAAGGACGGCGCCGCCGACCTGCTCGGGGCGGCTGCGAGCGCGTTCGCGGAGCTGCCGCAGTGGCAGGCCGAGCCCCTGAAGGCCGCCCTGGAGGCGGTCGGCGCCGAGCGCGGCCTCAAGCTCGGCAAGGCCCAGGCGCCGGTCCGGGTGGCGGTCACCGGGCGTACGGTCGGCCTGCCGCTCTTCGAGTCGCTGGAGGTGCTGGGCCCGGAGCGTTCGCTCGACCGGATCCGGGCCGCCCGGGCGCGGCTCGCCGCCTGACCACCCGGACGGCACGCGGGATCACCGGTACGTCACCGCGCGCGACGGACGGCCAGTAGCGCACCGCCGCCCACGAGCAGGACCAGCGCCCCGCCGCCGAGCGCCCACGGCCACCACGGGGAGTCGTCACCGACCAACGCGTCCGGGTTGCCGGCTGCCACCGGTGGTGCCGCCGGTGGCGGGACCGTGGCGGACGGGGCGGACTGCCCGGGCGCGTCCGGCTGGCCGGAGGCGCCGGACGCGCCGGGCTGACCGGCCGGAGTGGGTCCGCCGGCCGTCGGCGTGGCAGGTGTGGCAGAGGTCACCGTGAAGGTGATCCGGCCCTTGACCGGATGTCCGTCGCCGGAAGGCACCTGGTAGGCCACCGTGTAGCCGCCGGCGGCGCCGGCGCGCAGCGACACGGTCACCTTCTTGCCGTTAACTGTCGGTTTTCCGGCAGTCGCCGGGGTTCCATCCGGGCCGGTGACGGTCACCTGGGTATTTTTCGCGTCCAGGTTCGCGAGAAATGTCAGCTGCACCACATCCGGCGCCTTTTCGAGGCGTGCCCCATTTTTCGGATTACTCCCGGTTAGCGAATTATGTGCGGCCGCCGGAATGGCGGCAATGAGGACAGAAAGTCCCCCGACCATCACGCTCAGCAGGATTCTTATGCTGCGGTTAACGGTGCCCCCCATTTGCGCCTCCATGCCGGTACTATTCGGCCCGCTGATCAACGGCCCGTCGTTAGTCGTCCCGGGATCGCAGATAGTTCCAAATCCTCCCACCGGCTGATGCGGCGAAGGGGAACATCTGCGCATTCTGATAGCTGACCGTGCACCGGAACGCCTTGTCGTCCGATGCCTGGTGTCAGCAACCTACGATCAACGGGTGGCCATCCATCGATGCGGGGCGGGGAGGTCTGGTCGTGGTTCGAGTGGCGATACGCCGAGCACTGACGGTAGGCGCGGTGCTGGCGACTCTCGCCGCGCCGCTGACGCTCACCACGGCCCCGGCGGCCGCCGCACCGGTCGGTTCCATTCGGGTCACCGCAGCCACACCGACGGTAAACCTGACGACCACCGCCCAACGGCGGGCGCCGGCCACCCCCAACGGCGTGACGATCACCGGGGCGGGACTGGACATACCGATCGACGTCCGGGCCGCCGACAAGCCCGCCCTCGTCGACTCACTACGCCAGCAGGTCAGTTGGCTGGAGACCACCGCGCCGCAGACGACCGCACCGGCGGAGAGCGAGCGCGGTCCCCAGTACACGGTCGTGCTGCTGGTCGACGCCAAGCCGGTCGCCACCTACGACCTGTATCCGCTGGCCAAGGGCGGCCCCCGGGCGTTCCGCCCGGGCGCCCAGCCGGACCGGCGCAAGGTCGAGGCGGGCTGGTACTTCGGCCGGCTGACCATGTCCGAAACGCTGCGGACCGCCGGCGCACCGTTGCCGGAGATCCCCGACGTGATCAGCGGCGGCATTGGCGGCGGTGAGCGGGTCAATCCGCAGGAAATGACCGATCCGCGCGATGACATCAACCGGCTGCTGGCCCAACTGCGGCAGGTTCTGCTGCTCAACGCCGGGGTGCTGCTGGTCATCACGCTCGGCCTGGCCGGGATGTCGCTGCTGATCCGCCGACGCGTCTGAGCGGTACCGGTGCCGGCCGGCGCCGGGTCGGCCCCCCGGAGGAGCCTCACCGGGCCGCGTGGGATTCCACCAGACGTACCAGGTCGTTCAGCGCCGCCTCGAACTCGATGTCGCGGTCCACGTCCACGATGAGCCGGCCACCCAGGCGCCGGTGCGCGGGAAGATCCGCGTCGGTCGGTGGCGCGGCGCCGCCGGCGAACCGGCCGGTGGCCTCGGCGGTGCCGTACCCGAGCAGGACGACCGAGATCAGCCGCTCCAGCCGGGGGACCTCCCGGTCCGGCACCCTGGCCGCCAGCAGCGCCGCGTAGACCAACTCGGTCAACCGCGGTGTCTCGCCGCTGTCCGACGGCCGGAGGCTGAGCAGCGGGTAGGCCCCGGGATGGGCGGTGGCCAGGGCCCGATGGGCCCGCCCCACCGTCCGCAGCCGGTACCGCCAGTCACCCTCACCGGCCGAGGCCGGCGCCAGCAGCTCGGCCAGCAACACGTCCACCAGGCCGTCGAGGACCGCCTGTTTGCTTCCGACGTACGGGTACAGGGCCATCGAGGTGAGCCCGATGCGCCGGGCCACCGCCCGCATCGACACCGCGGCCAGACCCTGCTCGTCGGCCAACGCCAACGCCTGCTCCAGGATCAGTCGCCGCTTCTCGTCCATGCCCCCACGGTGGTGGTCGCCGGTCCCCCGGGAGGGCCGGCTGGTGCCGGGTCACCCGATGGAGCGCACACCGGTCGGGCCCGCTCGGGGGCGGCCGCGCGTCGGTGGGATTCAGCACCAACGCCCCGGCGGGCGACCCCGTCCCACCGGGCGCCGGCGCGGGCGTACCGCTCCGTGCAGGTGTGCCCCGGCCCAGCCGCGCCGCTCGGTGCGGCACCCGGGCGACCGGGTGATGCCGTCGACGGCGGCCTCGTTGGCGTCGCCGGCCTCGGGGACCCCCGCGGTCTCCGGGCCGTCCGTACCGTGCTCCACGAGCGTCCGCTCGATCTCCGCGTCAGCCATCTAGCCTCCTCACGCCCCCCGCTTGCGCTATGGACATCGGCACCCGGCAGGTCCGCCTTACCCCTGTCGAGACGTAAATCCGGCTGTCGCCCCTGCTCCAGCCGGCCCGTTGCCACCTTCACACTGCCAGGTCAACGCCACATCGCCCACCTCGGGCCCGTCGGGGAGGCTATTCGGACCGGCCCGGCACCCCGGTCGGTCCGCTCGGCGACGGCGGCTGCCGTCGCGCCGTCGGACGCCCGGCCGGCAGGCGGGTCACCGCCCATCCGACCAGCGGGACGACAGCGCCGGACAACAGCCAACCGCCCAGCACGTCGGCCGGCCAGTGCACGACCAGCAGGACCCGGGTCACCCCCACGAACGCGGTGAACGACCCCGCGGCCAGCACCGCCGCCACCCGCCCGGCGCTGCCCAGCCGGTGCCAGAACAGCAGCACGGCCACCAGTCCCGCCGCCGCGGCGTTGGCACTGTGCCCGCTCGGAAAACCGTTACTGGTCACCGTGACGAAGCCGGCAACCGGGCGTGGCCGGTGCAGCACCAGATGCAGCACGGACCACAGCAGGGGCACCACCACGGTCACCCCGGCGCACCACACCGCGGCCATCCGGTCCCGGCGCGCGGCCAGCAGGGCGGCGGCCGCACCGCCGGCCACGAGGAACGGCACGGTGGCGGCGACGTCGGTGGCGATCCGCACCCAGGCGACGACCCCGGGGTGGGCGGTGCCGTATCCCCGGGCCGCCGCGCTGAGGTCGGCGTCCAGCCGGTCCAACGGCGCCCACCCCCCGACGACCAGCGCGAGCAGACCGGCGAAGGCGGCCAGGGCGGCCAACGGCCAGCGCAGCGGCATACGGGCGGCAACCATCGGGGCATCGTGCCACGGCGTCGCCGCGAGGCGGTGGGGGCCGTGACAGGCTGGTCGGGTGGACGCGGCCGACAGAACGAAGGACCTCGGCGCGGGGGTGCCGGCCGGCGGCCAGCTTCCCGCGACGTTGCGGCGCGTCGAGCGGGCGATCGGGGCGCTGGCCACGGCCAGCGTGGCCCGGATGGACGAGACCCTGCCGTGGTTCCGCGACCTGCCGGCCGATCAACGCTCCTGGGTCATGCTGGTGGCCCAGGCCGGGGTGCGTTCGCTGGTGGAGTGGCTGCGCAACGGCGGCAGCGCCGCCGGCAGCCCGCAGGAGATCTCGGACGACGTCTTCGCCGCCGCGCCGCGGGCGCTGGCCCGCTCGATCACCCTGCAGCAGACCGTTGCCCTGATCAAGGTGACCATCGACGTGGCCGAGGCCCAGGTGCCGCACCTGGCCGCCGACGGCGAGGAGGCCGCCCTGCGCGAGGCGATCCTCAAATTCTCCCGGGAGATCGCCTTCTCGGCGGCCCGGGTCTACGCCCGTGCCGCCGAGTCGCGCGGAGCCTGGGACGCCCGGCTGCAGGCGCTGCTGGTCGACGCGTTGCTGCGCGGCGACTCCCCGGACCTGCTGGCCAGCCGGGCGGCCGCGCTGGGCTGGACGGACGCGCCCCCGGTCGTCGTGGTGGTGGGCCGCTCCCCCGGCGGCGAGGTGGCGGCGGTGCTGCACACCGTCTACCGGGTGGCCCGCCGGATCGGCGTGGAGGTCATCGGAGGGGTGCACGGCGACCGGCTCGTGGTGGTGGTGGGTGGGAGTCCCGACCCGCTGGGCACGGCGGGCAAACTGCTCTCCGGCTTCGGCGACGGTCCGGTCGTGGTCGGCCCGGCCGTACCGTCGCTGGACCAGGCGACCGAGTCGGCCCGGGCGGCGCTGGCCGGCTACCGGGCGGCACCGGCCTGGCCGGCCGCCCCCCGGCCGGTGCCGGCCGACGACCTGCTTCCGGAGCGGGCGCTGGCCGGCGACACCGAGGCCCGCCGCCAGTTGCGGCAGGCCGTGTACGGCTCGCTGCTGCGCGCCGGTGGCGAGCTGCTGGACACGCTGGACGCGTTCTTCGCCGCGAGCGGGGTCCTGGAGAGCGCCGCCCGCTCCCTGTTCGTCCACCCCAACACGGTGCGGTACCGGCTACGCCGCATCGCGGAGGTCACCGGCTTCTCGCCGCTGAACGCGCGCGACGCGTTCGCCCTCCGGGTGGCCCTGGCCATCGGTCGGCTCGACCCGGCTCCCCGGGTGCACCCGGCGGCTGGGTGAGACCGGGGTCACGCGATTGTTCCGACTCGGACATATCTCCGCAGCCCGGTCGTAACATTGCGAAACTTTTGTAGGATCTCCACAAAGGTAGTAGTGCGGTTTGGTTCCTGCCAGCACCGCACAGCCGCCCACAGTCATGGAGAGTCAATACCGTGCTCGCCGTACTCTCGCCCGGCCAGGGTTCCCAGAAACCCGGCTTCCTCACACCATGGCTCGCCCTCCCCGGCGCCGAAGCCCGGCTGCGTTGGTGGTCGGCGCTCGCCGGGGTGGACCTGCTGCACCTGGGTACGGCCGCGGACGCCGACGAGATCCGGGACACCGCCCGGACCCAGCCGCTGCTGGTCGCGGCCGCGCTGCTCGCCGCCGAATACCTACCGGGCGGTTCGCCGGCCGGCCGGCACCGCCAGGACGGCCTACACGACGTCGGCCTCGTCGCCGGCCACAGCGTCGGCGAGCTGGGCGCCGCGGCGCTGGCCGGTGTGCTGACCGCTGAGGCGGCGGTCACCCTGGCCGGGGTTCGCGGCCGCGAGATGGCCGCGGCCTGCGCCCTGGAGGCCACCGGCATGAGCGCGGTGCTCGGCGGGCAGGCCACGGACGTCCTGGCCGCCATCGAGGCACACGGGCTGTTCCCGGCCAACCGCAACGGCAGCGGGCAGACCGTCGCCGCCGGCAGCGTCGAGCGGCTGGAGAAGTTCACCGCGGAGCCGCCGGCGCGCACCCGGGTGGTGGCACTCCAGGTCGCCGGGGCGTTCCACACTCCGTACATGGCCCCCGCCGAGCAGGCCCTGAGCGCGGTGGCCGCCGGCATCACCACCAGCGACCCGGTGCGGATCGTGCTGTCCAACCTGGACGGCGCGGCGGTGAACCACGGCCGCGAGCTGCTCCAGCGCCTGGTCCGCCAGGTGACCGCGCCGGTCCGCTGGGACCTGTGCATGCGCACCCTGACCGACCTGGGGGTGACCGGCATCATCGAGTTGCCTCCCGCCGGCACCCTCGCCGGGCTGGTCAAGCGGGAGCTGAAGGGCACCGCCGCCCCGGAGATCGTCACCCTGAACACCCCCGACGACCTGCCCGCGGCGCGCGACCTGGCTGCCCGGCACGGCATGACGCCCAGTCACGAGCCGACGCCACAGTTCCGGGTCGTGGTCGCCGCCTCCGCCGGCACGTTCCGCCCGGCGAGCGACCTGAACGAGGGCGACACCGTACGGATCGGCCAGCTCATCGGGCAGGTCACCAGCCGGCAGGGTCCGCTCGACGTGGTCGCGCACGGCGCCGGCGTGCTCACCGAGTGGCTCGCCGACCATGACGACCCGGTCGCCCCGGGCCAACCGCTCGCCCGCATCGGCGGCCTGCTGTGAGCGCGAGGAGCGCAGCGCAGCGGAGCCCCGCAGTCGCGAACAACCACAGCACCGCGAGCGCGAGGAGCGCAGCGCAGCGGAGCCCCGCAGTCGCGAACAGAGCAGTGCCGCTGTGAGAGAGAGGCAATCCAGCATGGTCGGATCCCGCATCGTCGCGCTCGGGCACTACCAGCCGTCGCAGGTCGTCACCAACGCGGACCTCGCCCGCATCATCGACACCAACGACGAGTGGATCCGGGACCGGGTCGGCATCGAGGCCCGCCGGATCGCCGACACCGAGAGCGTGTCCGACATGGCCACCACCGCGGCCGAGAAGGCGTTGGCCAACTCGGGGCTGACCGCGGCCGACATCGACCTGGTGACGGTGGCCACCTGCTCGGCCGCCGACCGGTGTCCCAACATCGCCACCCGGGTCGCCGCGCGGTTGGGCATCACCGCCCCGGGGGCGTACGACATCAACACGGCGTGTTCCGGCTTCTCCTACGCCCTGGCCACCGCCGACCACGCGATCCGGGCCGGGGCCAGCCGCAACGCGCTGGTGATCGGCGCCGAGCGGCTGTCGGACGTGACCGACTGGACCGACCGGACGACCGCGGTCCTCTTCGGCGACGGGGCGGGCGCGGCGGTGCTGACGGCCACCGCCGAGGGCGAGGCACCCGGCGTCGGCCCGGTGCTGTGGGGCTCGGCCCCGGAGAAGGGCGACGTCCTCAGGATCGAGGGATGGCGGCCGTACATCAAGCAGGAGGGTCAGTCGGTGTTCCGGTGGGCCACGACGGCCCTGGCACCACTGGCGTTGCAGGCGTGCGAGCTGGCCGGGGTCGCGCCGCACGAGTTGGCGGCGTTCGTGCCGCACCAGGCCAACACCCGGATCATCGACGGGATCGTCAAGCGCCTCGGCATCCCGCACGCGGTGATCGCCAAGGACATCGTCGAGTCCGGTAACACCTCCGCGGCCAGCGTGCCGCTGGCCCTGTCGAAGCTGGTCGAGCGGCGTGAGGTGCCCGCGGGCGCCCCGGTGCTGCTGTTCGGTTTCGGCGGTGGCCTCACCTACGCCGGGCAGGTCGTGCGCTGTCCGTGATTCTCGGCAGCAGCGCCGTCAGCCCGGAGACACAACCATCCATGGAGAGGAACCAACCGCAATGACCCGTGACGAGATCGCCACCGGACTCGCCGAGATTCTCGAGGAGGTCGCCGGCGTGAACCCGGACGACGTCGCCGAGGAGAAGTCCTTCACCGACGACCTCGACGTCGACTCACTGTCCATGGTTGAGGTCGTGGTGGCCGCCGAGGAGAAGTTCGGGGTCAAGATTCCGGACAACGAGGTCCAGAACCTCAAGACCGTGGGCGACGCGGTGTCGTACATCGAGGCGAACGCGTGAGCTGTGAACGCCACTGACGTAGTCGTCACCGGGCTCGGCGCGACGACCCCGCTCGGCGGGGACGTCGCGTCCACCTGGGACGCCATGCTCGCCGGCCGCTCCGGGGTGAGGCCACTCACCCACGAGTGGGCGGCTCAACTACCCGTGCGTATCGCGGCCGAGTTGGCGGTCGATCCCTCCCAGGTGATCGACCGGGTGAAGCTGCGCCGGCTCGACCGGTCCGAGGCCATCGCGCTGATCGCGGCGCATCAGGCCTGGGCCGACGCGGGACTCGCCGACGCGGGGCTCGACCCGGAACGGCTGGCCGTCAGCGTCGGGTCCGGGATCGGCGGTGCGCAGACCCTGCTGGCCCAGGACGACATCCTGGAGGCCAACGGGCCCCGGCGGGTGTCGCCGCACACCATTCCGATGTTGATGCCCAACGGTCCGGCCGCGTGGGTGGGTCTGGAACTCGGCGCCCAGGCCGGTGTCCACTCGGTCGCCAGCGCCTGCGCCACCGGCGCGGAGGCGATCGCGCTGGGGATGGACATCATCCGGGCCGGCCGCGCCGACGTCGTCGTCGCGGGCGGCACGGAGGCGGTCATCCATCCGCTGCCGCTGGCCGGCTTCGCCGCGATGCGGGCCATGTCGACCCGCAACGACGACCCGGAGCGGGCGTCGCGGCCGTGGGACAAGGGTCGGGACGGCTTCGTGCTGGGCGAGGGCGCCGGCATCCTGGTGCTGGAACGTGCCGACCACGCCGCGGCCCGCGGGGCGAAGGTCTACGCCCGGCTGGCCGGCGCGGGACTCACCTCGGACGGGTACGACATGGTCCAGCCGCATCCGGAGGGGCGCGGGGCGATCCGGGCGATCGCCCGGGCCATCGCCGACGCCGATGTGGCCAAGTCCGACATCACCCACGTCAACGCGCACGCCACCTCGACCCCGGTCGGGGACATGACCGAGATCGTGGCGCTGCGGACCGCGCTGGGCGACCACATGGTGCTGACCGCCACCAAGTCGATGTCCGGTCACCTGCTGGGCGCGGCCGGCGCCCTGGAGTCGATCGCGACGATCATGGCTATCCGCGACAGCGTGGTGCCGCCGACGATCAATCTGGACGACCCCGACGACAATCTCACCCTGGACGTGGCCGCCCACAAGGCGCGCCACCTGGACATCCCGGCCGCGCTGAACAACTCGTTCGGTTTCGGCGGCCACAACGTGGCACTGCTGTTCACCCGTGCGTGACACCCACCGACCCCTGGAGCTGCCGTGACGACCACCTCGGTCACCGTCGACCCGTCCGCGCTGGACCAACGAGATCCGCAGAGACGCCTGCGGGCCCTGTTTGACGCGGGAAGCCTTCGGGTGTTGTCTCCCCCGGACGACTCCGGTCTGGTCTGGGGGCGCGGCGAGATCGACGGCACCCCGGCCGTCGCCTTCGCCACCGACGCCACCCGGATGGGCGGAGCGATGGGCGTCGAGGGCTGCCAGCATGTCGTGGAGGCGATCGACACGGCCGTGCGCGAACGGGTGCCGGTGATCGGGCTGTGGCACTCCGGCGGGGCGCGCCTGGCCGAAGGGGTGGTCGCGCTCGACGGGGTGGGCCAGGTGTTCGCCGCGATGGTGCGCGCCTCCGGGCGGGTGCCGCAGATCTCGGTGGTGCTCGGGCCGGCGGCCGGCGGCGCCGCCTACGGGCCGGCGCTGACCGACATCGTCATCATGTCCGCCGCCGGGCGGATCTTCGTCACCGGTCCGGAGGTGGTCCGCAGCGTCACCGGCGAACAGGTCGACATGGAGCGCCTCGGCGGCCCCGAGCCGCACGGCCGCCGCTCCGGTGTGGTGCACGTGACCACCAAGGACGACGCGTCGGCGCTCGCCGAGGCACGCAAGCTGGCCGCGCTGCTGGGCCGGCAGGGGCGGCTGAGCCCGGCCGACGTGGCCGGCGACGAACCCGCCCATGACCTGACCGCGGCGATGCCGGCCGAGGCCAACCGGGCGTACGACGTCAAGCCGGTGATCAAGGCGCTGTTGGACGAGCCGGGCGTGGAGTTGCACGCCAAGTGGGCGCCCAACGTGATCACCACTCTGGGTCGGTTCGCCGGCCGCACGGTCGGCGTCATCGCCAACAATCCGCTGCGCCTGGGGGGCTGCCTGGACGCCTCCAGCGCCGAGAAGGCCGCCCGCTTCGTGCGGATGTGCGACTCGCAGGGCGTGCCGTTGATCGTGCTGGTGGACGTGCCCGGGTACCTGCCCGGCCTGGGCCAGGAGTGGGACGGCGTGGTACGCCGGGGGGCCAAGCTGCTGCACGCGTTCGCCGAGGCCGTGGTGCCCCGGGTGACGCTGGTGACCCGCAAGGCGTACGGCGGCGCGTACATCGCGATGAACTCCCGCTCGCTGGGCGCGACCGCGGTGTTCGCCTGGCCGAACGCTGAGGTCGCGGTCATGGGGGCCAGCGCCGCCGTCAACATCCTGCACCGCAAGAAGCTCGCCGCCGCACCCCAGGACGAACGGGAGGTGCTGCGGGCGCAGCTCATCGACGAGCAGACCCGGACCGCCGGCGGGGTCAACCGGGCCCTGGAGATCGGCGTCGTCGACGAGGTGATCTCGCCCGCGGACACCCGCCGGCGGATCGCCGAGGCGCTCGCCGGGGCTCCCGCCGCCCGCGGAGCGCACGGCAACATCCCGCTGTAACCGTGAGCTGAGGGGCCCCCGGGTAGCGCGAGCGTGGCTACCTGGGGGCCCCTTGGCGCATCTCCCCACCGGCACAGCCCAGTCGCCGGCGGGCGGTGACGCTGTTCCGGGTCCGGCGTCAACGCCGAGTTCGCAACCTCCGCGGCGGCTCGGGGCGGGTCAGCGGCGGCACGCCGAGCGGGGCAGCCCGGGGACCGCCACCGGGCTGCGTCCGGCAGCCGGAACCTGACCCGCCAGCACGTCGGCCAGGCCGGCCATCGACAGCGGGCTGGACGAGTACGTGGCCAGCAGCACCTTCGTGGTGGCGGAGCCCAGCAGGAACGGGGTGTCCATCGCGACCGTCACCGCCGCGTCGCTGCGCAGATCGGTGCGGGTGTCGCCGTACCCGACCAGGTGCACCACCGCGCCACCCGAGGCGACCACCGGCACCTTGGCCGCCTGCAGCGCCCGGACCAGCGCCACCCGGGCCGGTTCGCGGCCCCCGGACGCCGTCACCGTCACCGGTCCGGCGACCAGCGGGCCGGAACACGGCCCACGCAGCAGGGTCACCGCTGCGGTGGCGGCCCGGCGCACGGTGGCCGCATGCTGCGCCGCACCCACCAGGGACAGCTCGCCGGCGGGTCGGGCCAGCGTGAAACGCAGGGTCAGCACCCGGGTGGCGGCCTCCACGAGGCGGGCCCGGGGCAGCTTTCCCTCGCGCAGACCCGCCAGCAGGCCGTCCCGGACCGTTACCAGGTTGGGCGGCATCAGCAGCAGGTCGTTGCCGGCGTTGAGCGCCCGGACCGCCGCCTCGCCCGGCGGCCAGCGCTTGGCCGGCGCCATGTTCAGGGCGTCGGTGACCGCCACCCCGGTGAACTTCAGCTGCCCGCGCAGCAGGTCGGTCATCACCTTGCGGGAGAAGGTGGCCGGGATGCCCCGGTCCACCGCCCGGACGTCGAGGTGCCCGGACATCACCAGCTGGCTGCCGGCGGCGATGCCGGCGGCGAACGGCGGCAGGTCGTCGCGGGTCAGCGCCGCCCGGTCCTGCGACACGACCGGCAGCTCGTCGTGGCTGTTGGCCGCGGTGTGCCCGTGCCCGGGGAAGTGTTTGAGCGCGGCGGCGACGCCGGCCGACCGCAGACCGCGCACCGCCGCGCCGACCTGGCCACCGGCCGCCTGCGGGTCCGCCCCGTACGACCGCGACCCGATCACGGCGCTGCCCTGCGGCCCGAGGACGTCGGCGACCGGTGCGAAGTCGACGTTGATCCCCAACGCCGCGAGTTCGGTGCCGGCCGTCTTCCAGGCGGCCTCGGTCAACGCCGGCTCACCGGCCGCCCCGAACGCCATCGCGCTGGGCAGGGCGGTCGCCTGGCGGACCCGCACCACGACGCCGTACTCCTGGTCGGCGCCGATCAGCAGCGGCGCCCCGGCGGTGGACAGCCCCCCGGCGGCCTGCTGCAGGCCGTCGGTCAGGCCGCGCACCTGCCGGGGGTTGTCGACGTTGGTGGTCGGCTGGCTGGAGCCGGTCGGGTCGTCGGCGGACCCGCCGACCAGGATGAGGGCACCGAGCCGGTATTTCGCCACCAGCTGGGCCGGGGTGTCCACCCCGGCGTACGCCTGGTTGGCGGCCTTCGAGGCGGCGGACACGGTGGTGGCCGAGCTCCCGTAGGCGAACGGCATCAGCACCTGGCCGACCAG